>JAFYQP010000041.1 GCA_017559855.1 Clostridia bacterium
GGCTATTGGATAGAAATTCAGAAGGAGAAAAAGAGTTATGGCTAAATATGAAAAGACGATTAAAATTCGGAAAACAAAGAAGAAAAAGTCGCTTACACCGAAGATGATTTATTGGATTATGGTTCTTGCCCTTTCCATGCTTCTTTCCGCCTTTGTTATCACCTCGGCGAATGAGATTTTCTCCCTCTCTTATGCCGATGAAAAGGTAACGTTCACCATTCCGGAGGGGGCGAGTATGGGTGAGGTATGCGACATTTTAAAGGATGCGGACCTTATTTCAAACAAGTTCCTCTTCCGTGCCTTTTTTGCTCTTACCGCAAAAAATGACGTAAAGCCCGGTGAATACACCGCTAACACCTACTACGATTACCGTACCACAACCAAACTTATCACCCGTCGTGGCGGTGCGAAAGAGACCGTGACCGTTACCATTCCTGAGGGTTATGAGGCACGGCAGATTGTGGACCTTCTTGTGAAAAAAGGTGTAAGTGACAAGGAAAGCATTGAGGAAGTTATGAAAAACGCGGATTTTGACTACGATTTCCTCAAAGGTCTTAAGAAAGGTGAAATTAACCGTCTTGAGGGTTATCTCTATCCCGACACCTACGAATTCTACGTAAACGGCGATCCGAAAACCGCCATAAACAAACTGCTTTCAAACTTTAACAACAAATTTACCGACACTTTTGCCGCCCGTGCAAAGGAACTAGGCTATACCACCCACGAAATTATTACTCTCGCCTCCATTGTCGAGCGTGAGGCGACCGCCGATGACCGTAAGACGGTTGCATCGGTTTTCCATAACCGCCTTAAAAGCAATTCCTACCCATACCTTGAGTCCTGTGCTACCGTACAGTACATTTTAGGTGAGCGTAAGGCACGTCTTACCATTGCGGACACCAAGATTGAAAGTCCCTACAACACCTACGAAAACAAGGGACTGCCCAAAGGTCCGATTTCAAACCCCGGTCTTGCATCCATTGAGGCGGCTCTTTACCCCTCCCAGACCGATTACCTCTTCTTCGCGGTTAGTGAAGACGGCAAACACGCATTTTCAAAGACTTATGAGGAGCACGTTAAAAATGCAAACATCAATCCTAAATAAACCTGAAATTCTCTCGCCTGCAGGGGATTTTTCACGCCTTAAATTCGCTATCCAATACGGTGCGGATGCGGTGTATCTTGCAGGTGATATGTTCGGTATGCGTACCGCATCGAAAAATTTTAACCGTGAGGAGTTAAAAGCCGCGGTGGATTACGCACACGCGGAGGGAGTTAAGGTATACGTTACCGTAAACTCCATGCCGAGAAGCGAGCAACTACCCCTTTTGCCCGACTATATCCGCTACTTGGACGCAATTAAGGTTGACGCGGTTATCGTTGCGGATATGGGCGTGCTCACACTTGTTAAACGTGAGGCACCGGGGCTTCCCGTGCATATCAGTACCCAGACAAGCATCGTCAACTACGAATCCGCCCGTGCATGGCACAGTCTCGGTGCGGACAGAATCGTCCTGGCTCGTGAACTATCCCTGGATGAGATTATTACCATTCGTGAAAAGACCGACAAAAGCCTTGAACTTGAGGCGTTTGTCCACGGTGCTATGTGCATTTCATACTCCGGCAGGTGCTTACTCAGTAATTTTATGACCGGTAGGGACGCAAATCGTGGTAACTGTGCTCAGGCGTGTCGGTGGAAGTATGCTCTTATGGAGGAGAAGCGGCCGGGTGAGTATTTCCCCGTTTATGAGGACGGGGAGACCTTTATCCTAAACTCCAAGGATATGAATATGATTTCACATATTCCCGAACTCGTTTCCGCCGGGATTTCTAGTTTTAAAATCGAGGGTAGGGTAAAGACCGAGTACTACGTGGCTACCGTTACCAACGCATACCGTATGGCTCTTGACGCATATTTCGACGGAACTTATACAAGAGACGGCATTTGGGCGGATGAGGTTAACAAGGTTAGTCATCGTGAGTATTGGACGGGATTTTATTTCAGCGACGGTATAGGACAGCATTACGGCGACTCGACCTACATCCGTGATTGGGATATTATCGGCATTGTTGAGGAATGTGACGAGGCGGGAAATGCGATTCTTCTGCAGAAAAACCGTTTCTTCAAAGGCGACAGCGTTGAACTTTTCTCACCACTTGCAAAGCCTATTCCCTTTGTTTTAGACTATTTTGAGAACGATAAAGGGGAAATGATTGAGGTTGCACCTCATCCGGAAATGCGGGTTAAAATTAAACTCCCCGCATCTTGCCCGAAAAACTCATTTATAAGGCGTGAGGTTAAATGAAGAGGATAATAAAGTACACCGTGCCCGCAGGTCGGGACGGTGTACTTCTTCGTGATATTCTGCGGCGGGAACTCTCAATTTCCGCCACCCTCCTGCGACGGATGAAGCGGGAGCAGGACTCGATTTTGAAAAACGGGCATCCGGCGTACGTCACGGCTGAAGTTTCTGCGGGGGATGAATTGACGCTCACCATTGAGGAGGAGAGTGTTAATACCCGTGTTGTGCCGCGTGAGGGGGCATTGGACATCGTTTTCGAGAATGAGGACCTTTTGGTTATAAATAAACCCGCCGACCTTACCGTGCACCCAACTTCAGGACATTATGACGACTCACTTGCCAATATTTTGGTGGGTATGATGGGGGAGAATTTCATTTTTCGGCCTGTAAGTCGTCTTGACAGGGGCACGTCCGGGCTTATGGCGGTTGCTAAAAATTCCTACTCCCACACCTTTTTGGCAAGTCAGAATTTAGAGCGGGAGTACCTTGCCGTGTGTGAGGGTGTACCGGGAAAGCCTTGCGGCACAATTGATGCACCGATTGGGCGTGTGGACGGCTCGGTGCTTTTGCGTGAGGTGCGATTAGACGGAAAGGCGGCACGAACTCATTTTGAGGTGCTGCGTGTCGCAGGTGGCAGAGCACTTGTGAAACTTAAACTTGACACCGGGCGGACACATCAGATTCGTGTGCATATGAAGAGTATCGGCTGCCCGCTTGTGGGTGATTTTCTTTACGGCGAGGAGATTGCGGGGATGAATCGTTTTGCTCTCCATTCGGCGTATTTGGGGTGTAATTTGCCCTTTTCCAATGAGCGTTTGGAACTAAATTCCCCCCTGCCGCATGAGTTGGAGGAATTGCTAGGCTAGGGGAGAGAAAATAGGCTTCTCCAATAGGCCTTCTCACTACGAGGGGAAGGTGGCAAAACCGTAGGTTTTGACGGATGAGGTGTGAATCAACCACTATTTCCAAACTTCAAGTTTTTGCAGTGTCTCCGACGGACGACGAATGATTGCAAAAGTAGGCAAAACGTAGGGGGGGAGCGATGGGAGTGCCGCCGGTGGCGGATGAAACGACCTGAGCGAGTGGCAGCGGTCGAAAAAATCAAGAAAAAGCGTAAGCCCGAAGATTTTTTCGGGTACCGCAACAGAGGTACCTATATTCGTCCCCCCTACA
>JAFYQP010000042.1 GCA_017559855.1 Clostridia bacterium
TCTCAGGCAGAGGCGATAAGGATATGGACTATATCATCGAAAAATACGGAATCAGATAATAAAAAGATGCTTGGGAATTCTCCCAAGCATCTTTTTTTATGCAATAAAGTAATTTAAAACAAGAAACACCGTACCGGCAAGAAGGGATGCAATGAGGATAACAAAAGTTATAACCCAACCGCGGTCAAACTCACCGTAAAGTCCGTCTAGAACGTCAAAACGACTGTCCTTCAGCTTGTTATAGGTGCGAATATGGTCGTGTACGGGGGTAAGTTTTGTGGCGATATACATACAAAGTGCACCTGCTACAAGATAGAAAACTGCGGACATATACAGATGCCAATCGTGTAGTATATCTGCCTTTCCCGTGCGTTCAAGTGCAAGGAAAGTGAATACTCCCGTAGAAAGGGAGAGGATAATACCGCTTATGAACGTATAAATGTTGTAATTTACAAGCATAAGAGGACGGCATATTTTTTGATAGAAAAATTTCATAAACTTACACCTCGTCTATTGTGTCAATCTCGTGGGAGATGCCCGAAAGTTCCGTCTCAATGCGGCTCTTGCAGGATTCAACTTGATTTGCATCGGTGGCACTGCTTATCTGAAGAATCGAGTTGCTTATCTCATTGATACGGCGTCTGTGATTGCGGAGTTTTGTAAGACGGGTATCAAGGATTTTGGCAACGGCTGCTGACGGGGAAACACCGAGAGAGATAAGGCTGTTAAATTCATTTTCCAGAACGTCAATCTTCTTCTCAAGTTTATTGCCCACAGCATCGCACAACTCGTCTAGTTGTTCGCAAACGCTCTTCTTGTAATCCGCACTTATTGCAACACTCTGTGATTTAAGGGGGTTTTCTGCGGCGGCGGCCTCTAATTTACCGATTTCCATACAGTATTTTTTGAAAAATTCAAAGAATACGTACTTTTTCTCCTTACGCTTATACATAAGGAGACCACGGTCGTTGAGAAGGCTTAAAACGTCGCGGTTTTCAGAGCGTATACCATGAATCTGCTCAGGCGTTAACATCCTGCACCAATGTCTCATTGTGGTCGAGATAAGGTCATCTTCATACACCTCGGAAAAATCAATGCCCGTGTCATCACCGTTGTCGCAAATGTAGTCGTAAGCATAGATACAAAGTTGCTTCATAATCACGTAGATACCGCCGCTTAAGCGGATGATTTCCGCAATCAACTCCGGTGAGAAATGCACACCGTCGGAATTTCCCTCAAGGGTTGCGTTTATAAGTTCTGTGGCTTTGCCGAGAGGCCAACCGCTAAAGGTGACGATACCTCCTGCAAACTGTTGAAGATAGAGGGATGCTCTGACACCGTGAGGAAGTGAATCACGGTTTAAATCATAGTTTGTTATGATAATCTGATTTAAAATGTTCTCAAAGGTGGTAAGCAGGGTTTCGTGATGCTGAGGAGTTACCTCGGTAGAGAAGGTAAAAGCCTCGAAATTGTCAATTACAAGGTACATCCGATAATGCTCGTTTGCGATGGATTGAACAACCGCAAGTAGTTTTGCCTCCACGGTCTGGTTTTTGTTTTCCGCAAGACCTGCACACTCTGCGTGAAGTGCGGCAAGGTTCTCATTCTTGCCGTGGTCTGAGAGTTCAAGCAAGGTGTTTACGATGAGATTTAAGAAAAACATAAGAACTTCGTCAGAGTGTAACGTGGTTGGGAATGGGGTAACCGGTGATATAAGCAGTTTGTCTTTTACCTTATCACGGCGGTAGTCAATATTGAAAAACTCAGAGAGCATAGTCGATTTGCCGCTACCTTCGGGGCCGAGAATCTGCACGTTCTGTCTGTTTTTCATTTTGGCGTGAAGTACCACGTCGAAGATGTCGCTGTAAACCGACATAAGACAGGATAAATTTGTTGGGAAATTATATTCAAACGGATTCATCTGTAAACTCCTTTATGCTTATTTTTCAACGTATGCGAAACTTTCGGGAATGGGGGGTAATTTTGCCTCGTCCGATTCCTGTGCACCGAAGAAGTGCCAATATAACTCAACCGCAAATCTGTACAGATTCGGCTTGTGCGGATGTCTGACAAGAATTTTGAAGGAAATAAGAGTGTTCACCGCACGTTCAATCTGACTACGGGAATACTTGTCTCCGAAACGCTCAACAAGATTGTCAAGAGAAACGTATTCAGACGCCTTTGTTGTGATACAACGAATCTTTTTAAGAAGCGGGAGTTCAAGTTCCTCGCGGCAACTGTGATTTATTGCCTTATAGTTGGTTTCACGAGGTGCAACCTTGCTTATTGCAAAGACAACGTCCTCTGCGTAAACCGTATAACGGCAGTCCTCACGGGCAAAGTCAATTGCCGCCTGTGCAACAAGTTTTGCATACCACGCAAGGCCGTTTGTGTACTTCCAGATGCGGTCAATGGCACTCTTGGTAAAGGAATAGGGCGTGTGGTCACACGGGGTGGTAATCATCTTTTCCATATCTTTGTAGGGGAGATTGCCAACCTCGATTGTGTTTGTTGCAAGTTGCTGGAAGAACTGACTTAAAGTACCACTGTCGAAATGACGCATAAGTTCGGTGGAGCCGCAGATTACAAAGTGTACCGCATGTCTGCAATCCGCGTCGTTTAAAATCTCACGAAGAGCAGGGAAAAGACCGGAAGACGCGGTTTTGTGTTGCTCGGTCTCAAGTGCGGTGATAACCGTGTCGAACTCGTCTAAGATAAGCATAAGGCCTTTGCCACCATTTAACTCCTTAAGTTCTCTGTAGAAGAATTTTAAGGTGTAGGGATCACGGTCGGGTGCGGTGGAGGGAATATCCCACTTCATATAGAAGTCAACCCAATGTCGGAGTTCATCACTCAGAGCGTCACGGTCAATTTCATTTAAGTTTGCACCCTGGAGCGTAAGGGGCAGACACGCATCAAGCACACGCTTTACAAATGCAATCTGCACCGGCTGATTTGCCTGATCATCGCCGCCACATTCATACCATACCGGAATAACGTCGTCGAACTTAAAGTTTGCATACGCCTTAAGATAGTTTAAGAGCGAGGATTTACCCACACGACGCATACCTATCATAAGTGCATTCTGGTAATAAAGGAAGCCTCTGTCACTAAAGAGTGCACGAATGTCCATAGTCTCGTATTCACGGCCGAAGAAGGTGGGGGAGAAAACCTCACCCTTTTCGTTTAAACTAAAGTCAACGATAGAGCCGGTAAGACTATAGTCGATGGGATCGGCGAAAACGTAAGGTTCACAATCAATGTTCAGACGATAACCGTCAAAGCGAGTGGAGTGTATTTCTCCGTTATGCTCATAGGTAACGTCAATGAAGTAGTCAAAGCCTGTGGTCTTACCATCGGGCTCAAAGCAGGGGTTAAAGGTTGCCACGTCACCTGCATCCAATCTTGGTAAGTAATACTCGTCATTGGGCAAGGAGGCATCATCGCTTAAAATCTGTATTTTGATATTCTCCGCCGCTGCTTTGCCTGTGTTTTCAATGCAACCGAAAATGCTTACGGACGCAATGTTTGAGGATGTGTTTTCAATCGCGATTGCAAGTTTCGGGCGGTTGTCGATTGCGTTTATCTCCGCCTGAATCTTCTGGTTGAGTGAGGAGTTAACCTCACCCCAACCGGAGTAGGAAACCGTGCTTTCAGACAAGAGTTTCTGTGCATCACGGAGCACCGCCTCATAAATTGCGGCGTTGGTTGCGGAATTTGTCTTTAAGTAGGCAGCGATTGTGTCAAGTGCGGAATATACTGCATCTATTGATTTGAAGTCGTCGTTTGTAGTTGTGGGAAGAAGCATTTTCATGGTGTGGAACGCATCGTAATGCTTGATGAAAAGACGAACCAAATCACCCAGGGAGTTAAATCCTCTGGTAAAGAGCGAGTGCAGAGCATTTGTGGAAATCTCCGCAAGTTTGCGGTTGCCCACAGAGTTGTTGCCCGAATCGTAGGTGTCCATCATTTCGAGAATGATGTTGTACGCATCGGCATATTCTCTTGACATAAGGTGCAGGTAATATGCGTCCACGCCGAAGCGAAGTGCATAGTCGTAGAGTTCATCACTTGCCGCACCACGGCCTGAAATCAAACGGTAAATCCTGCCGGAGAGTTCGTATTTTGACCTGCAGTCGTCAATGGAGTAGTAGGAGATACCCTCATGCTCCTGCCATAAAAGGTCAACGTTATCCTCACCCTCAATGGGAGTGAGCCCACTGACAAAGGAGAGTTCCAACTTAGCACCGGAACTTGTACGACCTGTTTCGGAAACGCTTGAATCGTGAAGTTTAACCGACGTGGGGTCAAGTTGTGCCATGGCAAGATCCATCTTGATACGGAACGGCTCGATAGTAAGCCAATGCTCAGGATTGTAGACGCCTTTATCGGTAACCGAGAAAAGTTTTGATACGCCGTCTACAAAGGTGCTCTTTGCGATTTTGTTATATTCTGCCACAAGTTGGGCAAGGTTTGCCTCATCCTTTAAGAAAGCAAGGCTTTGGCCGTTGGTTTTTGTCATTGCATAGCAAAGGAAAGCACGACCGATATCATCCTTGAAGGTGAGAATTGTCTCCACCTTATCCTGGTCTGAAACTCTTGCGTCGATTATTGTCATAATAGCAAGGGCAAGACGCTGATTCTTCGGTGAAAGTAAATTGATAAGACGGTTCACCTCATTTGCACGGGTTGAGTAGAGTAAGGCGAACACGATGTTGACACAACTCCAGGAGTTGAAGTTCGCTGCGGAAATTTTGGACAGAACACCGGAATTTCCTGAAAAAGCACCGGTAATACGCATATGTGCCTGCAAGTCCTCTTTGTTTTTCTTGGAGACGATTTTGGAGTCTTGCTTCTGGTCGAATTGGTAATTTGCAGAGGGGAAGTGTGGTAAGCCGGCCTTTGCACAGTATTCGTGAATTGCACAGTAATAAGAGTATGCGAGAGCGTCGTTGGATGCACGGAACGCCTCGTCCGCCTTCTTTCTCAGTTCACGTGCAACGCTTTCTGAACGGCTGAGGGCGATGGCAAGGCAGGATGCGTCATATACCGCAGAGGGTGCCTTTATTTCAAGTTGCTCTACGGTCATCTTGATAATGTTGTTACAAAGGGATGCCTCTTCAAAGGGCAGTTCCAATATGTTACTGTCAAGAACGTCACGTGGTATTTTCGCAAAATGTCCCTGTTCATGGAGTGCAAGGGCAGCCTTTGTCTGTCTCATTACAAAACTTCCGGAGGGCAGTTCCTTCATAACCTTGTCATGAACCCATGTGCAGAACTCTTCACGGTCATTTTCATCAACGGTATAAATCGCCTTTAAGACGTTTCTTGCAAAACCGTTTTTAATATTGGGGAAGTTTAAGATATAACCCGTAAGTGCAATGTTTTTCGTATAGCAGGAAATGAAGAAATCACACCAATTTCCCGTAACGTAACACAGAATTGACTCATGCAGAATCTCAAGTTCCGCAGGTGTTCTGTTGCTGAGCAGACGGGTAATGTTTTCCTCCTCGCGGCGGATTTCATCCTCGAAATTAGCGGAATCTTCCGGATCAAGAGTTTCTCTGCCACGAAGGCGTTTGCCGTAAAATTCAGACGTGGAGGAGGCAAAGTCATATCCGTCGAAAGCGGATACCTCTCGATCAAGACCGTTTTGCAGAATATATGCGTTTAATATAACAAGAAGGAGTGCATAATCCTTGCGTGAACGGGAGTAGAAAGACGCCGCATTGCCTTGCGGATGTCGAACGAGACCGCAGAGTGCACGATGGAGCATATTGATTTCACCGGGGAGTTGCACACAGAGTTGGAAAAGCATGGAAAGACAAGCATAGTCATCCGGCTTGTTGTCGAGAAGTGTGCATAAAAGGTCGGCCTTTTCCCGTGTCTCGAAGTTGGAAGAGAATACAAAGTGCTGAAGCACCTCGATTTTCGGATAATTGCCGTCGGGCAAAATCATCGTGAGCAAGTGTTGGTTTAAGGGTATTGCACTCCACTCCGAAAGGTCTGCCTCATCCATTGCGGCAAGGTTTGCAATAAGTTTCTTATACTTTACAAATGAGTTTATGGTTGATAGTTTCTCGGCACTTGCAATCGCATCCTTTGCTTCTGCAAATCGTTTGCGTAAGAGAAGATTACACGCAATAGCGAAGGGGAGGGTAGGTGCGGAATCAAAGGATCTGCTGACTGCGAGACGGGTGTTCATAATCTCAAAGGCATCCTTTGAGTCGGTAGCGATTACAATGCTTGAAAGATCACGAATCGCACCGTGATTCTGCACGGTGAAGTCATCTAATTGCTCACACAACAAGGTGGTGAGGGTGATTGAATCTTCGCCTCCCAACTGTGCAAGATATGCAGGGTTGGTGTTGATTTTTTGTGCAAGGAATGTGCGGAGCATAGAGGGATCGTGTGCATTTTGCACGAAGGAAATGAGTGCACTTGCAAAAAGTGTTTCGCAACACTGTTCGCAGATATTGAGGCATTTCTGCCACAATTTATTGTCACGGATGATAAGACAAGCACAGTACATAAGTTTTGCAAACTCACTTGATGCGTTGTCAATGGGTGTTTTGAGCACGTAACGCCAAAGTGCCGTGTCATCGGGTGTGCGATACAGTAATTGGAGAAGAACTGCGGTTTCCTCAAGGGAGTAGATGTCGGGATTGGTTTCAAGAATCTTAACGAAAGTATCGCTGAGAGAAACGAAATCCTTTACAAAAATACCGCAGAATCTGCAGTAGTCCATAATGCCGCTTGTGTCCGTATCATGGAGCATTGCGGTAAATAAGTCGGGAATGTTTGTCCTGCCTGAAAGTTCGGATTCATTATAGATTGCCTCGATTTTTTGTGCCACATTTTCAGGAAGCGTGAACTTATGCTTGTTTAACATAAAGAGTGCAAAATTTGTTTGATGGGAGTTTCCTGAATGTTTTGCAAGGGAGTAGGCAAGATACATTGCATTGTGTGCAAACTCGGTATCCGAAAGTTTATTGCAGAGTGTACGGGCATACTCTGTCCACTCATCGTCAAAGGTGGAATTTTCAAGTGCGGCGGTGTAGAGTGTGCACAAGGTGTTTGAAAGACCGATACCCGCATTGTCCGGATGAATGGAGAAAACAGAGCCGATTAGGGCGGTACACTCATTCTCAACCCCTGCAGTGATGCACATTTCAATAACGCTCTCGCTTAATTTTGCGGTGAGAGTTATATTGTTGTCCTTGAGTATTTCAAGAAGATTGCGAACGCCGTCTTTTGTAAGGGATACGTCGTTTAATATTTCTGCAACGGCATCGGTGGAAGACTCTTCAGATTCAAGTGCATCTTTTACGGAGAGTAAGATAAAGTCGGTTATAAGGGTGTCGTTATTTGCGTAAATGGACTTGATTTTAGTTGCAAGGGCGGATTTCTCCTCACCCACGGCATCTGCGTAAAGACTAAGAAGTTCACGGAAATATTCCGCAGACGCAACCTTTGCACGGCCGATACCCATTCGCTCGAAGAGGTAGAATTTTAAAGCGGGATTTTCCGTGTGCTTTGCAACCTGCTTTAAGTCGTCATGCGAAAGGGCACCGTTTGCGGTAATTATTCCCTCGATTTCACTCGCCGAATATGTGGCAAATAAGCCGTCGAAATGAGCGGAAATAAATGCGGCAAGTTCCGGATAATATCCGCATTTTGCAAGGGAGCACTGCATAAGGGCAAGTTGAGGTAGTGCAATGTTTTGGGAATTTTCCGCAATTGATAAAATATCATCTATGGAAATTTCACGTTTTAAATTGCACTTTGCTATAACAGTATAAACCGCGGATAAGGAACTCTCCTCGGCGGAATCGGAGGTGTCCAGATACGCCTCGTAATCACCTTTTTCAAAAAGGAGTTGGACGTACTCGCTTTTTTTATTCTCCTTCTGTTCGGGGAATAGGGTGAACAGGTTGAGGAGAGCGTCTTTGTCGCCTTCTGCGGAGTAGAGTTTCCACAATGCTTCAAAGGCATTGTAGCCACAATGAAGTGCAAGGAGTATAAATTCCTTTGCAAGTCCGTTTTTGCAGCCGATAAATGTGAAAAGTCGCTTACCGATACTTAAAACGTTTCGTCCCATATCAAAAAGGGAAGAGCGATAAGCAAATACAAAATTGTCAAGCTGCTCTGTGGTAAGGTCGAAATTTTCTATAAGACTTGTATCCATTGCGTAGTCACGCAGACGGTCTGAAACTAAAATAATACTCTTTAAAAGCGGATCGCCTACATATTCCGCAAACTTGGGAAGCAGGGTAAAGAGTTCGTGGTCATTTCCAATGGATGCAGCAAAACGACCTGCGGTATGTAAATCCTCAAGTGTTATTCTGCCTGTTGCGTAAAGGTTGAATACGTCCTGCATATTTGCATGTACCAACTCGCACATATCACCGTCGGGGTTTTTAAACATTGAACGGATATAAAGTTCCCTTGAATTCGTGTTGAGGGAGAGTTTGTCCTCGTAGCAACGGTAAAGTAAACGAAGTTCGTAAAAGCGGGATTCCTCGCTTAATATTGAGAGAAGATTTCCGCAAAGGGCAAGATTACGTTTATTAAAAAGCGACTCCCAGATAAGGCGTTCAACCGTGCCGTTCTTGTTCTTCTGAATAACGTGAAGTCTCACAAGGGGAGTGCAAAGGCGGAGTTCTGCGTTGTTGGTAATCTGGGCGTGGAGATCATCGGTTGCATATCCCGCGTTTTCAAGTTCCTCACGGTTTGCCTTGATGTACTCGCCAATCTCGGTAAAGTCTGCAATTGATTTTGCATCAAGAAGCATATTTTCAAGTTCGGTAGTGTGGGATGCGGGGTTGTAATTCTTATTGATAAGAGATAGCATTTTTGCGGTCTCGTCGCAATCAAACTGTTCGCAAAGAGAGTTTAGTGCCGACGCACATATGGGGTGGTAAAGCACGGCAACGTTGCGACGCAGATATGTATTGAGTGCGTCCTCACCCTTTGTGCACAGCACTTCCAAAAGGAAGATTAAGTCGTCAATATCGGTAAAGTTCATCTGCTCACCGTATCGCTCAAACAGACGATAGAAGAAGTCGTGCTTCTTTTCTGTAGCGTAGATGTGGAAAAGTTCATTTGCACAGTTGAGTGAGTCAAACATAAGGCCTGCAACAAAGTGCTTTTCCGCCACACGTTTTTCGTTACTTAAAAGAGAGTAAATACGTCTGCCGCAATGGAAAAGTGAGTGGTCGGGTGTTCCTTCCTCTTTTTCAAGAGTGTCGATAAGGGAGAGTCGCTCGTCTTCCGGATTTTCCTTTTCGATAAGTTTTTTGCAAGTCGCAAAATCACCCTTTGCAATAGCCTTCTCTAAAGGGGTGGGGCAGAAAGTGTGGATAAGCGGCAATACGTTGAAAATTTCATCCGACGTTGTGCCGTCGATTACGATTTCAAAAAGTTCGTCCGCACCGATGGTTTTTACTTCGCTATCGTCGTGTACGGAGTTGTTTGCACGTTCAATGGAGGCAATGTTAAGTTCAACCTTTGTGGGTACAAATTTATCCTCAAGCCCCATATCCTCGGCGGTTTTGTTATAAAACGCCTCAGGGGGATAGAGGGAATAGGCAAAGCAGGTGTTGAGACTGTTGAAAAGTGCACCTGTTTCCGCATCTTCAGAGGGGCCTTTTTCCATATCGGTAAGTTGCATAAGGTTCTTGTATTGCATAACAAGAGCACGGAAAACCTCGCAACTGTCGGAGGTGCAACCGTTTACCGTGTTTATGTGATTTTCGATTATGTTTACAAATGCAATAGCACCCGCAGACTTGAAATAAGCCTTAAGTGTCTGCAGAAAATCGCAAAAAAGGTCTTGAGTGTCGATAAATACCGAGTTGTTACCGTCGGTGGTCGAGAGCAGGTTTGACATATATTCAAGGCTGATTGCAGATTCGTCACAATCTGAATCCAACTCGTAAACGAGTTTCTTTGCCTGCTCCCATTTGTCGTGGTATGCCTTTAGGTTGGCGTATGCTGCAGCGTCAAGGTCAAGGCCCTTTTCAATGCTTGTCTTTATGGATTCGATTGCGTGTGTAAGGCTCTCGGAAACGGAGGAGAGCATATCAAATACAGAGCGGAGTTGGCTTATTGTGGCATCTCGGTCTGAAGAGGAAATGCAAATGGTGGGTGCCCATTTGCGTATTTCATCGCATAATGCACCTGTGTCCTCTGCGATGGCACAGAAGCCGTCAAGAACGTATTGATGCGTGTCATTTTCCGCAATGGTGTTCTCCGCAATAACACAAAGGATGGGGTTGTCGTTTAAAGTTTTAATGCCGGTATCAAAGACGATTTTGTTAATCCCGTCCACAGAATAGCAGACAATGTCGTTTAGACCTAAAAGTGCATCGGAAAAGCCGAGGGAGATATCTCCCGCCCAATTTAACTTGGTCTTGGTGTCACCGGTGTATTTCTGAAGGGTTTCAATGTGGTTTGTAAGTGTTGTGTGCTGTACCATGGTGGAAAAGTGGGGTGCTTCGGGATAAAGGGTGGGCACGGTTCCGGGCAGGGTAAAGTAATGCCCGTCTTCGGGACAGTAGAAATAATTGGGGTAGTGCTTTTTTACCCAGGACTCAAAACCCGCACCGCCGGTTATTGTACTGCGATAGTTTGCAAGGTCAGGTCTGCACTCCTTGAGCACGTTGTCGAAATTTGCAAAATAAATCTTTATTTTCTTCTCTAAAATCTCATTTACCGCACTTAAAAATTCCTCCTCGGTAATGGAAGAAACGGTGGTAGTGTCAGACTGCTTTGCAGGTTGGATGGGGGTTGCGACCTTTGGCTTTATGTAGCCGTTTTTGGTTATGGAGAGTTCTGCCTTGAGTTCGCCGATGTTATCGTTGATCCATTCGGAGAGTTCCTTGCCGCCGGTTATCTGCTCCTTGTAATTCTGTATGCTGAAAACAGCCCGAAGCAGAATGGAGATTCCCTTGTCATCAAGGAAGTACACACCCGCGGGCTTTATTTTGAGGAGTATTTTACAAATTAAGATAAATTCATCTACGGAGTACACACGCTTACTGCTGCGTGGAACGGCATACAAACTGTAACTGTCAAGCCAGAGAGGGTAGAGGATACGCTCACCCTCGCAGATGTTGCTCTCAAGCCAATTTTTAAGTTTCATGCCCGACTTGCCGATGACGTTTGCGTAGGTGTCGGGACCAAAGTCGGATTCCTTGTTGAGAATGCCTGAAATGTTTGCGAGTTTAACGGTATGTCCGGGTTGTGCCAGGACGTACTTCTCCAAAAATTTCATTACTTCATCATTTGTCGGGATTTGAATGTTCGGCATATGTACATCTCCTTGAAAAGAAAATTACGGGATATGTTTTGCCATATCCCCGGAAACTGCTTACATATTATATAATGGATTATACTATACATTTTCGCAGGGGTAAAGATTTAAATAAAAAATTTTTGAAAAAAAGGTTGTTTTTGTAGAAATAATGGTGTATCATATTAGTATATATTGAGATTAGTGCGTTTACACGTACATATGATTTACTCAGGAGGTATGTTCAAATGAGCAAAGTAAAAGTATTACTTATCGGCGCTGCGTTTAGTGCTGATCTGCATGCAGAGGGTTATGCCCGTTCTACTGACCTTGCAGAAATCGTTGCAATTTGCGACAAGGACGTAAGTCGAATCAAGGATCTTGCAGATCGTTACGGCTTTAAGGATTACGCTGTATACGACGATATGTTCAAGGCAATTGAAGAGGTTGAGTGTGACGTTGTTGACATCTGTCTCCCCAACTTCCTCCATGTTGAGGCTGCTAAGCGTGCATTCGCAAAAGGCCGTCACGTAATTTCCGAGAAGCCCCTTGCTACCACTGTTGAGGATGCTAAGGCTATGGTTGACGCGGCAGAGGCTGCAGGCAAGAAGTTATACTATGCTGAAGACTGGCTCTTTGCACCGGCTCTTGGTCGTGCACTTGCAGTAATTAACGAAGGTGCTATCGGTAAGCCTATGTTCGTTCGTGCTCGTGAGTGTCATAATGGTTCTCACTCACCCTTTACAAAGACAATCAAGTTCTGCGGCGGCGGTTCCATGGTTCACCTCGGTGTTCACCCGGTTTGCTTCATGCTTGCTCTTAAGAACAACCGTTGGACAGAACTTACCGCTATGACATCCGGCGGCGGTGAGGCAAATCTCTGGCACAGAGATATGGAAGGTGAGGACTGGGGTGCAGTTCTTATGAAGTTTGAAGACGGAACCCACGCTCTCCTTGAGGCAAACTACGTTACCTGCGGCGGTATGGAAGACATTATCGACTTCTATGGCGACAAGGGTTGTATCCACGTAGACCTCACCATGTCCTCCGCTGTTAGCGTATATTCCGAGCCCGGCCTTTCATACACCGTTGAGAAGGCAGACGTTACCACCGGTTGGTCCAAGCCTGCTGTTGACGAGAAGTTCAACCTCGGTTACGTTGGCGAAATCCGTCACTTTATGGAGTCTGTACGTGATAACAAGGATGCGAAGGTTGGCCTCCGCGGTATCGACGGTTACGAGGCTCTCAGAGTTATCAACTTAATCTACAAGTCCGCTAAAGAGGGCGTTGCAATTAAGAACGACTTACTTTAAAAATAAATTAAGAATAGGAGATAAAAGGCAATGAAAAAGAAAGTTCACAACTTCGACCTGCCGGTTGAAATTGCCGGCGTGAAATTCAGAAACCCCTTCTATGTAGCATCCGGTCCTACCACAAAGTCTGTTGAACAGCTTAAGGTTATCGAGGAATGCGGCTGGGGTGCAGCAAGTATCAAGCTCACCATCGATCCGGCTCCTTACATCAACCGTAAGCCCCGTTACGCAATCTTTAAGGATCGTAACGCACTTTGCTTTACCGTTGAGAAGCGTCTTAACTTCGAGCAGGGCCTCGAACTTATGCGTGAAGCAAAGAAGGAACTCAAGGGCGACTTAAAACTCTTCGCTAACATCACCTACGCAGGTGACGACGGCGTTGCAGGTTGGGTAAATATGTCCAAGAAGTTTGAAGAAGCAGGTGCAGACGTTATCGAGCTTAACATGTGCTGCCCGAACATGTCCTTCAACCTTACTCTTTCCACCGGTGACGACAATGCGTCCGCAAAGAAGACCGGTGCATCCCTTGGTCAGAACGGTGAAGCAGTTGCTGAAATCGTTCGTGCAATCAAGAAGGAAATTTCCATCCCGCTCTTTGTTAAGTTAACTCCGGAAGGCGGCCAGATTGCTAAGGTTGCTACCGCACTCTACGCTGCAGGTGCAGATGCAGTTGGTGGTACCTCCAACCGTATGGCTATTCCTCCGATTGATATCGAGCATCCCGAACGTGCTCCCTACCACCTCCAGGATGAGATTTCCATGTCCTGTCACTGTGGTGCATGGGTTAAGCCTCTTGCTCTCCGTGATACATACGAAATCCGTAAGGTAAACGGTCCTGACGGCAAGATCATGATGGCAGGCGGTATCCGCAATTGGCACGACGCTATCGAGATGTTCATGTGCGGTGCTGATATGATCGGTATCTGCTCTGAGACTCTTATCTCCGGTTACGGCTTCATTGGCGATCTTATCGACGGTGTTCGTGAATTTATGGAGACTCACAACTATAAGACCACCCGTGATATGCGTGACCTCATTGTTCCGCACGTAAGAACCGCTCAGGAGGTTACCCTCTACCACGGTCATGCACACATTAAGGAAAATCTTGCTGCTCCCTGTAAGGGTGCATGTCCGGCACACACTCCGGCTCAGGCATACATCCACAAGATTGCAGAGGGCGAGTACGAGGAAGCATACAACTTAATCGTTGGTGCAGCACCTCTTATGAGCATCTGTGGTCAGGTATGTTCACATCCCTGTGAACTTGCTTGTACCCGTGGCGTAACCGGCCGTGCTATCCAGATCCGCGACCTTAAGGAATTCGCAATCGATCAGGCTAAGAAGAACGGTTGGAAGCCCAGCACTGCAAAGGCAGATGCAAACGGCAAGCGCGTTGCAGTTATCGGTTCCGGTCCTGCAGGCTTCTCCGCTGCTTGGTACCTTGCAAAGACAGGTTACGCTGTAACCATGTTCGAGAAGGAAGAATACCTCGGCGGTATGATGCGTTACGCTATTCCGGATTTCCGTATGAATAAGGCAGATATCGACGAAGAGTTCGAACTCTTAAAGGCTATGGGCGTTGAGATCAAGACCGGCGTTGCTTTAGGTCGCGATATCACCGTTGACGGTCTTAAGGCAGAGGGTTATGAGGCAGTATTCGTTGGTATCGGTGCACAGAACGGTACCTTACCGGGCATCCCCGGTGATGACGCTGCAATCTCTGCAGTTGACTTCTTAAAGGACGTTTATGACGGCAAGAAGCCCGCAGTTGGCGAGCGTGTAGTAGTTCTCGGTGGTGGCTTCACCGCAGTTGACGCTGCTCGTAGTGCTCTCCGTCTTGGTGCAAAGGACGTTTATATCGCTTATCGTCGTACTCGTGACGAGATGCCCGCTACCGGTGACGAAATCGCTGAGGCAGAGGCAGAAGGCGTTAAGATTATGTACCTCGTATCTCCGGTTGAGGTAGTAAAGGATGGCGACAAGGTTGCTGCTATCCGTATGGCTAACCAGACTCTCGGTGCTACTGATGCAAGTGGCCGCCGCAAACCGGAAGGCGTATGCGGTGCAGAGTTCACCCTTCCCTGTGACTGCGTAATCTCTGCAGTAGGTCAGAAGCCTGATGCAGTTGACGGCGTTGTTTCCGATGCAAAGGGTATGATCGCTGTTGACCGTGACACTATGACCGCTGACAACTTCGTATTCGCAGGCGGCGACGCTGTTGAAGTTCGCAACATCATCTCCGCAATCGCTGACGGTCGTCACGCTGCATTTGCAATCGACTCCACATTAACCGGTGGCAAGCCCACTATGGAATATGTTGGTGAGTATCCGGTAGTTTCTTCTGACACCGTACTCCGCCGTAACCCCTACTTCAGTGATGTTGAGGGCGTTAACCTCGAAACCGCAGAGGGTGAAGAGAGAATTAAGAACTTCAACACCTTCCGTCGTGTATTCACCGAGGAAGAGGCTGTTGCTGAAGCATCCCGCTGCTTACAGTGTGGTTGTGGTGAGGGTTGTCAGTTATGTAAGACAATCTGTACCGACTTCGCTCCGTTCATCTGCGGTCCGGACGCTGTTCAGATCAACTCCGACAAGTGTGTTGCTTGTGGTATGTGTTACAACCGCTGCCCGAACGGCAACATCGAGATGATCGACACTCACGAAAAAGTTTAATAGTTAAAACTTTTAAGAGCGTACTGAATTTTTCAGTACGCTCTTTTTTCTTGACCTTGTGAGATTTTTTTGCTATTATATAAGAGTGAAAAAACTCGAATTATGGGGGTTGTTACAATGGGAAATTACGCAAACTCTTCCCTTGAAGAACGTATTGAACGCCGCCGCAAACAAAGACGTGCGGCAACTCGACGTAAACTGATTATATTTTTAATTATAGTGGCACTTATCGTAGGCGGTATTTTCGCCTCCTGTAGTTTGTTCTCCGGTGACGGTGAAAAAGAACCTGCCACCGTTGTAGACGGTGACGTGGTAACACCACCTGAGGACGAGAGCACACCGGAGGCTGAAACTCCTGAAGTCGAGCCGGAAAAAGAACCTGAAGCCGAACCGGAGAAGGAGCCTGCACCTGAAGAGGAGCCTAAGGAAATGCCGGAGGAAGAAGTTGAGGATATTCCTCTTGTATCCCTTCCCACCGCAGGCAACGCACCTTTTAGTTTTAATGCGGTAAAGGGCACAAAACTTCTTGCAAACCACAGTGTTGAGATAATGACACCTATAATGGTTGCAACTTATACACAAATCAGAGCAAGACTTTTAAAACCTGAGGTTGATCCGAATAAACCCATGGTAGCCCTTACCTTCGACGACGGCCCGTCGGGAAAATACGGCGGACGAATCCTTGATGCACTTGAGAAAAATGGTGCAAGGGCAAGTTTCTTCGTGTTAGGCGAACTTGTGGACGGAAATTCAGCCCTTTTAAAACGTGCATATGAGATGGGTTGCGAGATAGGAAATCACTCTTTTGACCATCCCACACTTACCAAACTTTCCGAGGCAGATATTAAGGCACAGTACAGTAAGACAAGCGACCTTGTAAAAGCGGCAACGGGCGTCCCCACAGCACTTGCAAGAACACCGGGCGGTGCGGTAAATAAAACCGTAAAAGCGGCAATAAATATGCCTATTATCAATTGGTCACTTGATACGGTGGATTGGAAGAGCAGAAATTGTGACGCCATTGTAAAAATCGTTTTAGACAGCGTTCAGGACGGCGATATTATCTTAATGCACGAGATTTATAAAACAAGTGCAGAAGCGGCAGAAATCATTATCCCCGAACTCATTAAACGTGGTTATCAGATAGTCACGGTAAGTGAAATGATGGAAGCACGCGACGTAGTCATGGAACCGGGCAAGGTTTATTTTAGTGCATATCCCAAGAAAAAAGCAGAATAACTAAAAAATAGCGAGGAGACTCTCCTCGCTATTTTTTATGCAAGACCTAAAAGTCTTAGTCCGTATACGAAAATAAAAATGGTAAACATTGAAAGGAAAGTTGTGGAGACAATGAGTTGTCCCGCAAGTTCGTAATCGCCGTTCATCTGTCGTGTCATAGGATAACTTGAAACCGCAACCGGTGTGCAGTAAACCGCGATTAAAACGCCAAGGGAAACACCGCTAAAGCCCATAAATACCGCTGCCGTGATAATAACCGCGGGAACGATGATAAGTCGCAGGAGAGTAGTGATTACAACGGGTTTTATGTTGCTTTTAAGTTCCCTGAATTTAAAATCTCCGCCTAAAATGAGAAGGGCAAATGGCGTTGCGATACTTTTAATGTTGCTAAACGCTTTATCAAGTGTTTCGGGAATGGGGAGTTTAACGAGAGAGGCGACAATACCAAGTACGCAACCGATGATAAGCGGATTTTTCGCAATTTTTATAAGAACACCTTTAACGGTTGTAACTTTGTCACGACTGTAAATACTTAAAAGAATTGTGGCTAAAATATTAAAGTAGGGGATAACGAACGCGGATGAAACCGAGGCAACCACCGCACCTTCATCGCCAAACATACTTGCACAAATCGGAACACCCAAAAGCAGGTAATTACCGCGGAAGAGTGCCTGAACAATCGCCGCACGGCGACCACCGTCCGGTGTGAAAAAACGGATTAAAAACACGCCTGAAAAGAAAAGCACGGTAACCGATGCAAGGGTAAAAACAATCAATTTCCCGTCAAAAACCGCAAAAAAGTCGGATTTTGAAATGTTGTGGAAGAGCATAATCGGAAGCAGTACGTTAAAGCAAAGTTTGTTGCCGATTTTAAGGAAATTGTCATCCCAAAATTTAATTTGTGTTAAAAAGTAACCCACCGCAACCAAAATGAATAACGGTGCAACTATATTTAGTGAAAAAAGTATATCCTGCAAATAAATCACTCCTCAACGAGTATTCTAACATATATTGATTTGCGATACAAGCCGAATTATTTGACATTACAGATTAACTTTGTTATTATATTAAAAGCGATATTTTTAAGGAGATGCATTATAAATGGCAGACAATCAGAACTGCACACATAACTGCAGTACGTGTTCATCAAATTGCTCATCCCGTAAGGAGGATTTTCGTGAACCTCATCACGAAATGAGCAAAATCGGCAAGGTTATCGGCGTTGTTTCCGGTAAGGGCGGCGTTGGTAAATCATTGGTAAGTTCACTTCTTTCCATCGAACTTAACCGCAGAGGTCACAACGTGGGCATTTTAGATGCGGACATTACAGGTCCGTCCATCCCGAAAATTTTCGGTGTAAAGGGCCCTGCAACCGTATGTGCAAACGCAATTTTACCCATTAAGTCAAAAACCTTTATCGATATTATGTCGGTAAATTTATTACTTGAGGATGAGAATCAACCGGTTGTATGGCGTGGTCCGGTAATCGCAGGTTCGGTAAAACAGTTCTGGACCGACGTTATCTGGAAAGACGTTGACTACATGGTGGTTGATATGCCTCCCGGCACGGGCGACGTACCCCTTACCGTGTTCCAGACCTTACCCGTTGCGGGTATCGTTATCGTAACCTCACCGCAGGAACTTGTTTCCATGATCGTTGCAAAGGCGGTCAATATGGCACAGATGATGAATGTTCCGATTCTCGGTATCGTTGAGAATATGAGTTATCTTGAATGTGATGAATGTGGCAACAAGATGAACATTTTCGGCGAAAGCCACGTTGACGAGGTAGCAAAGAAATTCGGACTCAACGTCCTTGCAAAACTCCCGCTTAATCCCAAGATTGCAGCCCTCTGTGACGCAGGTAAACTTGAAACCATTGAGGATACAAAGGTTTCCGAGGTTGCAGCAGCGGTAGAAAAGTTATAATAAAAACGGTGGTGCAGTGCACCACCGTTTTTTCTATTTACCACTCGGTTGCAATATCTTCTAAGAATGCCGACTCATAGCCGTTTTCAATCGCCCATTTTACCGCGGTTCGCATTTTATCCTTGTAATTTGCCTGGAAGTAAGCAAAGTGCGGGAAGAAATACTGCTCGTGGATTAAAATATCGATGAATGCTCCTCTGTGCGGATCTCTTGCCACCGCATCGAGGAATACGGGAATTTCCTCTTCCTCATAGCAATTTGCAATGATTGCACATCTTACAAAGGTAATATCCTCTGATCTGTCACGCCATACGAATCGGTCAATCATATGCTGACGCTCTGCATGGCTTGTAAGGTAGTACGCAACGGGAAGATTTGCAAAAGGACCGTTAAAGTCAGCCAAGAGAACGGGGTATCCCGCATCACGGAGTGCACGAGCACCCTCGCGGGTAGCATCGCCGAAATGAAGGGTGGTAACAGGTCCCATAACCTCACTACCTGCAAAACGTTGGATTTCACGGCGAACGTCGGTAACGTCCTTGTACATTTCATCGTATCCTGCGTTTAAATATGGTCTGCCGGGTTGATCCTGCTTTGCGTGGAATGAAAGACGAAGCCAATCTTTGCAGGATGCCCACTCTGCCTTATATTTATCGGGGAACTGTGTAATACAGAAATCTGCTTCATCAACGTAGTAGATGTTTATATGCACTTTCGTACCGAACTCATCGTGAAGTTCCTTCCAAAAGGCCATGTATTCGCTATCGAAGATAGAGTCATAGTCATTTTCGTAAATTTCACGCAAGAACCAAATGTTATCGTCCAATGACACACGATATTTTCCTGCAAAATCGGGAAGCCAATAAAGAACTATTTCTTCGCTCTCGCCCGTAGCACGGTTTTCGGCAACCACCGTGGTTTCATACTTGTCGAAAAGGATACTTGCCGCGAAATTTGTGCCATTCCATACCGCTTTAGTGTCATTTATGTAAATGTCCGCACATTTTTCTGCATTTACGGTAATTTCGGCAACCAATTTCCGGTCGCCGACAACGGTACCGTCCCGTGACGTAAGCATGTCACCATCTTGAAAATAAGCGAATTTAAGCATGTTTATCACCTCGACCATAGTTTACCACCGAAGGAGATATAAGTCAAAGGAAAACTTGAAAAAAGGATAAGTTTTTGGTAGAATAATAAAATGGAGGTGTACTTATGAAAAGTGTTAAATCATTGTTTTTAATTAAATGTGCGGAAATATTTGAAAAGGTACTTGCAGGTATTATTCTGGCAGGTATTCTTGTGGCAGGTGTCAAACTTGCAATTGATTTGGGAATCGGTGTTTACGATTGGGGAAGAACCGGTGTTTATGCGATAGAGTTTAAAACTTTACTTGCAAGTGCAATCCAACTTATTATCGGTATCGAGTTTGTGCGAATGCTCTCCAATCACTCGGCTACCGGTGCTATCGAGGTTGTGCTCTTCGTTATCGCAAAGAGTATTATAGTCGGCGATTACACAAGCCTTGAGATGCTCCTCGGTGTTGCGTCCATTGCACTTCTCTTCGTGATAAGAAAGTTTTTACTTACCAAAACGTCACGTTTAGACGAGGGTATATTCTTTAGTGCCGATGCAAGTGTAGATGAGGTCTGCCGTCAGTGTAAAGTGCATATCCCCGATGTGCTTGGCAAAACATTGAACGAAGTTGTAATAAATGAATTTGCACGACTTGGCAGAACCGTTAAAGAACGTGAGAAATTAGTGCTTGAAGACGTAAGCATTATGATATACGAAATGGAAAACGACAAGATAGTTCAGTTTGAAGTATGGAACAGGAAAGAACGAGGTTAAAAATGGAAAGATTACAGAAGATTTTATCAACCTGCGGCATTTGCTCACGCCGTGCAGCAGAGAAAATGATAGACGACGGCAGGGTAACGGTAAACGGTGAGGTAGCACATTTAGGGCAGAGTGCGGATATTGACAATGATATCATAACCGTTGACGGCAAACTTATCGCACAGCCGAAAAAGACGTATATTATGCTGAATAAACCCCGTGGTTTCATCACCACATCAAGCGATGAAAAGGGCAGAAGATGCGTTGTTGATTTAATCGATCTTCCCACCCGCGTTTATCCGGTAGGACGTCTTGACTATAATTCCGAGGGACTTTTAATCCTCACCAACGACGGTGCACTTACACAGCAACTTACCCACCCGTCGCATGAGATAGGTAAACAGTATATCGTAACCGTAAAGGGCGATGTTGACGAGGCACTTACCGCACTCAGATTACCCTTTGTACTCGACGGTCGTGAAACCATACCCGCACAGGCACAGGTGCTTCGTGAAACCGCAGAAGGCGGAACCCTTTCTATCACAATCTACGAGGGCAGAAACCGCCAGATTCGCCGTATGTGCGAAATGTCCGGCCTTGAGGTTGTGCGTCTTAAACGGGTGGCAATCGGAAAACTCGAAATGTCCGGCCTCCGTGCAGGTGAATGGCGTCATCTGACCGACAAAGAGGTTGCATATTTAAAAGGACTTAAAAGATGATTATCTCCCGTGTCGAGGATAAAATCCGCCGTGTGAGAGATAAAAATATCCCTGAGGCATTGGGGTTTTTAACACCAAGTGAGCGTGCGGAAATTGAAAAACTGCACCTTCCGCGTCACTTTTTCTATGGTGGCCGTGATGCAGAACGTACGTTTTTGTTCCTGCTTCCCGATTATATGGAGGAGGAAAATTTCCCCGTTGAAGAATATCTCTGCGTACTTTCCGCAAAAGTACCATTCGGAAACCCGACACACCGTGATTTTTTAGGTGCAATTTTAGGTCTCGGTATCGAACGGGAATGTGTGGGCGATATAATCGTAGGGGAGGAGAGTTTTATCTACCTTACCCGAAAAATCGCACCTTTTGTTATGCAAAATCTTGATAAAATAGGACGACTTGGCGTCAAGTTAAAAGAGGTCTCGCCATCCTCGGTCCCGGAGAAAAACGAGCCCTATGAAGAGGTGAACGTAACCGTTGCATCCCTTCGTCTCGATGCCTTGGTATCGGGTGCGTTTAATATATCCCGAAGTGCGGCGGTGCAGGGGATTTCGGCGGGACTTGTTTCGGTTAATTTCCTGCCGTGCGAAAACACTTCGCAAGTATTAAGTGAGGGCGATTTGATTTCATTCAGGGGACGAGGCAGGGCGAAAATTAATTCCCTCGGCGGAATTTCCAAAAAAGGACGGCAATTTGTAAATTTTCATACTTTTGTAAAAAAATAAGGGAACTTATTTAAGGTATGGTTCGTCTTAAAAAATAAAAGGAGTCTTGATATGAAGAAGTTTTTATGTTTTCTTATGGTATTCTCTTTCTGCTTTTCCGCCTTCGCGGTGACTGATATTGGCGGTCATTGGGCGGAGGATTATATCTCCGGATGGATTGAAATGGGCAATATAAGCGGTTATCCCGACGGCACTTTTCGTCCCAACAACTCCATTACAAGGGCGGAGTTTGCGGCACTTTTAAACCGTATTATGGTTGATATTCCCGAAAGTGCAGAGTATCAGGATGTAACCTTTGCAGATGTTGCGGAAGATGCGTGGTTCTACGGCGACGTGTACCGCCTTGCAACCTTTAGCATTATCTCAAAGGCGGATAATTTCTATCCCAATCGCAACATCACCCGTGAAGAGGCGATGGTTATGATTTACCGTGCCTTCGGCTATACCCCTGAGGATGAGAAGGCATTTGCGGACAGCGATAAGATTTCCCCCTGGGCAAAGGATGCGGTGTCTGCACTTGTAGCACTTAATATCGTTTCAGGCTACCCCGACGGAACCATCCGCCCGAAGGTGAACCTTACCCGTGCGGAAACCGTGAAAATGCTTGATACATTCGCTCCTAAACTTAACCTTGAAACCGTGCCGGGAATTTTAGAGGCGGTTTATAAGAAAAGCGGCAAGGAATTTTTCGGTATGATGCAGAGCGAGATTAATGCGGAAAATTCAGAGTATTTTATCGGCATCCCCTTTGACAAAATCGCAGAGGGTTATGCAAGTGAGCCGATGATGAGTGCACAGGCACATTCTGTATGTCTTGTTCGAGTTAAGGACAAAACACAGGCTGTAAATATTGCGGCAGAGATTAAAAATAACGTGGACCCCCGTAAATGGGTTTGCGTAGGCATTGAGAGAAGCGAGATTATAACCGTTGTCCGTGGAGATTTAATCCTTCTCATTATGGACAGAGCCGCACCCAAAGCACTTGAAAGAAGTTTCTTAAATCTTGATTTAGGCGACGAATATCCCGTACAGCAGCAGGTTAGCGTAAGCGAAGACAGTACGGATAAAAACACACTTTACAACTATAACGGTCAGTATATAAACGACTTCGGCGAGTATAGTGAAGCCTCTGCACTTAAATTCGCAGAGAAAATCAACTACATTACCGACACCTATTTGGATGAGACCGCAAGTGCATACTATGCGGTAATCCCCAGCAAGAATTACTATGCAAACGCATATCTTCCCACCCCCTTTGACTATGACGGACTTTTTACAACTTTGCGTCAGAATATTTTCGGCGCAGGGGAGATTAACCTTTTTGACGTGCTCTCCTACGACGATTATTTAATCACCGACTTCCATTGGAAGCAAGAAAGTCTGCAGGGCGTACTCAATCGTCTTGGCATGTATCTTAACTTTAGCGTTGACCTTAACACCTTTGATGAAAATAAGGTAGAGGGTTTTGTAGGGCAGTTGGGTTACGGCAACCCGAATTTTCCTAAAGAAACCATAACCTACCTTACCAATGAGCACACCGAAAACGCAGTGGTTGACAACTATCAGGATAAGAATTTTAACAAGGTCTACGACACCGCAAAACTCTCTACCACAAGTCAGTACGACCTTTTCCTCTCAGGCCCCACACCTCTTACTACCATTAAAAATGACAATGGGAAATCCGACCGCAAACTCATCATCTTCCGTGACTCATTCGGAAGCAGTTTAGCACCCCTTTTAATCGGCAAGTATAAGGAAATCGTTTTAATTGACATCCGCTATGTAATGAGCAGTACGCTTTCAAACTTTGTTGACTTTAGCGGTGCGGACGTGCTTTTCCTTTATAACGACCAGGTTATAAATAACGCCACAATGTTAAAATAGACAACTGCACACTCTTTTTGTGCAAAATAATTTGCGTATTTCACGATAATTTGAAAAATGGTTGACTTTTGCAATAAAGATGGTAAAATATTACTTGGTGGAAACACCGTCTATTATTTGTAATCTTACAAGGAGTTGAAAAGTTATGTCTCTCGTAAAAGAAATGAAAGTTGACAAACTTAATGTCAAGATTTTATCTGACCGTGCATCTATGGGTGCTCTCGCAGCTGAAGAATGTGCTGCAGTAATCAAGAAACTTCTCGCTGAGAAGGACGAGATCAATATGATCTTCGCTGCTGCTCCCAGCCAGAACGAGTTCCTCGCTGCACTCGCTGCTGATAAGAGCATCGACTTCACCCGTATCAATGCATTCCATATGGACGAGTATATCGGCCTTGATGCTGCTGCACCCCAGGGCTTCGGTAACTTCCTCCGCGACCGTCTTTTCGGCGTAGTTCCGTTCAAGAGTGTTAACTACTTAAACGGCAATGCTGCAGACGCTGATGAGGAAGCAGCTCGTTACTCCAAACTTCTTGCTGACAACCCCACCGACATCGTATGTATGGGTATCGGCGAGAACGGCCACATCGCATTTAACGATCCGCCTGTTGCTGACTTCAATGATCCGAAGTTAGTTAAGGTTGTTGAGCTTGAACTCGTTTGCCGTAACCAGCAGGTTAACGACGGCTGCTTCAAGACTCTTGATGAAGTACCGACTCATGCACTTTCTCTTACCGTACCGAGCCTTGTTAAGCCGGGTTATGTATTCTGTATCGTTCCAGCTCCCACCAAGGCACAGGCTGTATATGACACTTTAAACAACGCTGAAATCAGCGAGAAGTGCCCGGCAACCATCCTTCGTACACACGACAACGCTACCCTCTACATCGAGCCGGATAGTGCAAAACTCTTAAAGTAATTTAAGATAAGTAATTTTAAAACGGAGTGTCTAACGGCGTCTTCTCTTAGGGAGAAGTCGGTTTTGACATGACCTTTTCCGCAAATAATGCATCAAAAAATCAGGTAATACGTCAGTATTACCTGATTTTTATTCTTTTTATTTACGAAAAATTTCTATTTCAAAACTGCA
>JAFYQP010000043.1 GCA_017559855.1 Clostridia bacterium
CGCGAGAATCGAGCATGTAATTTTCGGTGCAAGTGATCCTAAAGCGGGAAGTTGCGGCAGTATTATAAACTTATTTGACCTGCCCTATAACCATAAACCGAAGATTATTTCCGGCGTTTTGGGTGATGAATGTTCAGGGAAACTGACAGATTTTTTCAAAGCACTCAGAGAAAGCAAGAAATAATAAACACACCGCCTTGAGGCGGTTGGTCATAGGGAGAAGACAGTTTTGAACTTATCTTTTCCACCAATAGTGCATCAAAAAATCAGGTAATACGTCAGTATTACCTGATTTTTATTGTGATATACTCTCTGCACTTTGCTCACGGGTTAGGTTTTCGTAAGTTGATGTGGTAATCCTTACAACTGCAAAAAGAAAGAGAAATATTAAAACAGCAATTATTATTTTCTTAATCATATGATTTACCTTGTGATTTTTGCTACCTTTGCACCGATAAGGTCAATAAGTTGCGACGGTGCAATCTCTACCTGATAGCCGATTTTCCCCGCACTGAATACCATTTTTTCACAAGTGAGACATGCCTCGTCAATAACGGTAACGTACTGTTTTTTCATTCCAATCGGTGAGCATCCGCCTCTTATGTATCCGGTGGTCTTGTTTATGTCTTTTACTGCAATCATTTCAACCGATTTTTCGCCCACAGATGCGGCACAAGCCTTGAGGTCAAGTTCATCCGCTACGGAAATAACAAAAACGTAATTCTTCTTTGACGGAGCGACGGTAACCAACGTTTTAAATACATTTTTTACGTCTTTCCCTATTTTACCTGCTACCGAGCAGCCGTCAAAATCCCCGTCGCTCTCATAGGTGTATAGGTTATAGTCAATTTTATTGGTTTCCAAAATTCTCATTACGTTTGTTTTGAAGTTTGCCATTTTATCACCTGTTTTCAGTAATTTCGGGAAGGCTGTTTATCGCACTGTTTAAGTCAGATAGCCTTGCGGCTTTTTTCACCGCTTTAATTATACGTTTTTCTTCCGGAAAATTAAGTAGTGCGTATATCCATACTTCCTTGAGTTTTTGCAAGGTGTATATATCCGAGTTAAAGAGTGCTAAATACCGCTCCTCTAACAGTTTGGAAAAAGCGATAAGTTCTGCGGTTTTAAGGGGTGCTCCGCCCCGTATTTCCCTGAATATGGCGGGATTTGCTATCGCTCCCCTGCCTATCATAATGCTGTCTGTATTCGGGAATTTACTTGCAATATTTTCATAATCAGAAACCCTATATATGTTGCCATTATAGCAAAGTTTCAAACTGCTTTCATTATACGCCTTTTCGAAGGTGGCTATATTGGGTGTTCCCTTATAAAATTCCTCTCTCACTCTGGGGTGAACTATAAGGAGAGAAATCGGGTATTTGTTATATACTTTAAGTATTTCGTCAAACTCGGCATGATCTTTAAACCCGACACGAGTCTTAACTGAAATTGTAATCTTCGGGTTTTCAAAAATTTTTTCCAAAAGTTTATCAAGCCACAAAGTATCTGTCAAGGCACCGGAACCACGCTTCTTCCCTACGACGGTTGATGCGGGACAACCGAAATTTATATTCAGCTCATCATAGCCCAAGGGCAAAATCTTCTCTGTAAATTTAGCAAATGCTACGTCGCAGTTGCACAAAACTTGAGGAACGATTGGGGCGATATTGTACTCCGGCACAATGTCACGAAGCGTCCTGCGACTTATACGCTCGTTCTCCGTAGGAACGATAAATGGAGCATAATATTTGTCTACCCCGCCGAACATCTCTGCGTGTGCGTTTCTGAAAGTATAATTGGTTATCCCCTCCATAGGGGCAAAATACAGTTTCATATAGTCCTCCAAGGGGTTGTGTTTTTTATATTGTAGCACATTACCCTTCTTGCCGCAAATAAAAAAACACACCAACCTCCGGCTGGTGTGTTTTCATTTGGATAATAACTCTAATTTTCATAAAAGGTTCGCACCTATGCTTTTTTGCACCCCCTTGTAAAATGAGTGTGAACCTTTTTATAAAGGGGGGTGCATTTTTTACATTAACTCAAAAAATGCTACTCTGTCTTTATCTTCTACATCGCCAAAATTAATAGAAAACCTTATACATTCGCCGGATTCCATTTCTATTTTGGTTATTGGTTGAGTATAAGTGGTTGATTCCTTGTGGACAGCTCTGTTACTAAAAGAAAAACTTTTTATTTCACTTCCAACAATGCTCGGGAAACATTCTGAAACATCAACAAGCTCGCTTTCGTCAGGTGTTGCATCCACCCAAAAATCTGCAAATTGTGTTGTTCTCAATGCTCCTCTATCATATACAAAATACAAATCCGATGTAAAACAGTTTTCTTTCTTAAAAGTTGGCAAATCCATAGAGTAAAAGATAGATGGCTTATCATTGTTAGGGGAGGCAAGAACCTTAATTATCTTTTTACCAACGGCACACTCGTATGAATCGATATAGTCGTAAGAGTCCCCCTTGTCAGCTGCCTCATAAATTCTATAAAGAGCCTCATATAAATTTCCTAAAGAATGTTCTCCTTCGCAACAATCCAAATAATGCCGCTCCGCTTCAACATGCTCCCATGGGGTTTCGTCTTCATCTGCTCTATCGGAAATTGTGCGATTTTTTGCACCAATATCAAAGAGGTGCTTTGTTACTTTAAGCATATATCTGTCATATGTCATAAAGGATAAAGCGTAAAGGCATTGGGCACCAAGGCATCCACCAAATCCATTAATATCAAATCCGTGCGAAACGAAAAAATCAATAATCTCACACATTACGTTTGCTTTGTTTTCTAAAGAAGAGCTTTCGTATGGTTCACTTCTTATAGAAAAATAAAATGAATCGTATGCTCTCAGACTTTCGGAAAGTAGATTTTCATCACGGTAGTCATTTAAGGTATTAACATCAACTCCCGAATCAATTATCTTTTTCGCTTCGTTCATATCGGGTGAATCCGAATGAAAGACTTCAACCAAGCAGTTTTCAAGATTACCAAATCCGTAATCAATTTCCATTTTTATCACTCCTTTTATCTTATGGTATCACATTATCTGTCCGATAAAAAGGACCATAAACAAAATAACCCCAACTTTTTATCAAAGTTGGGGTTATTCTATGGCGGAGAAGGTGGGATTCGAACCCACGCGCCCTTTCGGACAAACGGTTTTCAAGACCGCCTCGTTATGACCACTTCGATACTTCTCCGTATTTCTCTTGTGGCAGCAGAAATAATTCTATCAAAAATTTAATGACTTGTCAAGTAGGACAATCATTTTATTTATATAGTCTTTTTTCACTTGAAGTTGCGATTATTATTGACACTTCCGAAACTTTATCTTATACTGAATGTGTAATTCTTCCGAAAGAGGTGCTTTTATGTTTGATAATATCGGCCAAAAGGTAAAGGCTTTCGCAAAAGGTGTATTTGTTACAGAAGTTATTGCCGCCATAATCTCCGGTATAGTTATGATCTGCAGCGGGGAGGATGAACTTATCTGGTGGGGTATTATCACCATTGTCACCGGACCTTTGATTGGTTGGCTATCCTCCTTTCTAATCTATGCTTTCGGGCAGTTGGTTGAGAATTCTGATATATTGGTCTATTATGCAAAACTGCAAAACGGTGAGGATGTAACCGCACCTGTAACGGCGGCTAGAGTTGATTCTGCAGGAGCAAAAAAAGTTAAAAAAACTAAAAAAACTGATGAAAATCCCACCAAAGCTTTCCTTGAACTTTTGCCCTGTTTAACAGAAGAACAATTGAAAGAAAGAATAGCTGATCCTTCCTGTAGCGACTACTTAAGAACCATCTATCAAGGAGAACTTAACAGACGCAATGCATAACAATAAACCAAAAACACCCTGAGGTTTTACCTCAGGGTGTTTTTTTACTTTATTGAATCTACGAATCGACAAGCACTCAGTGCTGCGATTGCACCGTCGGCACTTGCGGTGGTTACCTGACGGATGGTCTTTGTGCGGCAATCGCCCGCTACAAAGATGCCTTCCTTTGCACCTTCCGGCACGCAGGTCTCACCTGCTACGATATAGCCGTACTCATTAAGGGTTGTTACGTCACGGAAAGGCTCGTTTTCCGGCACCTGACCGATAGCAACGAACACGCCGTCAACAAAAAGGTCGGAAAGTTCGCCATTTGTGTTGATTCTGATGCCCTTAAATTCGGTATCACCTAAAATCGCATCTACGGTTGAGGAGAGGATGACCTTGATATTGCCCTTTTCCTTGATATCGTTCTGGAGTTTTGTCTCACCGGTTAAGAAATCAAGATTCTGGACAATGGTAACATCTGCACAAATATCAGAGAGCATAATTGCTTCCTGGAGGGCGGTGTTTCCGCCGCCGACAACCGCAACAGATTTATCCCTGTAAAATGCACCGTCACAAACCGCACAGTACTGAACACCCTCACCGGTAAAATCGGTTTCCTTGGGAAGTCCTAACATTCTGTGATGTGAACCGGTAGCGATAATAACGCTTTTTGCGTCATAGGTTGCACCCTCGCAAACCACCTTGTATTCACCCGGTGTGCCGTCAATTCCGGTTACGGTATCAAGTTCAATCTCCGCACCTTGTTCAAGCACCTGCTCTACCAATTTGTCGGCAAATTCGGTACCGCTCATTACCTTAAAGCCCGGATAATTTTCAACACGGGGTGAGTGGGTAATCTGACCGCCGAAGGTCATCTTTTCAATTACAAGAACACTTTTCTCCGCACGACGTGCGTAAAGAGCCGCTGTGAGGCCAGCAGGGCCGGCACCCACAATAACTATATCGTACATTCTATTACCTGCCTTCAGTAAATGCCTTAATATTGGAAAGGTTAGGAATCTTCTCAAAATTATCACCGGAGATTCTGACAAGTGTGGGTGCTTGAAGAACGCCATACTGCTTTGCAAGTTCGGGCTCCTGCTCTGCGAAAATCTTGGTGAACTTAATTCCTGCTTTTTCAAGGAAATGTCCTGCCATCTTACAGTTCGGGCAGGTTTCGGTAGCGAAGAGAATGATTTCCTCTGCCGCATCTTCCCAGTTCGGGCAGGTTTCGGTAGCGAAGAGAATGATTTCCTCTGCCGCATCTTCCGTTGCAATACCGGTTACCACATCATTTGCCTCAACCTTAGCGGAAGCACCTTCCCAACCCTTCTGACCGAATTTCTCCGGGTTATATACCTTTCTTTCACGGTATTCCTGGCTCTTACCGTCGTTCCAATTCTTAACCGGACGGTAGTAACCGGTAATACGGCTATATACCTCACAAACCTCGCCACAGTCAGGACAGGTATGAACTTCACCTGCAAGATAACCATGGTTCTTACATACGGAATATGTGGGAGACAAGGTGTAGTACGGGAGTTTGTAGTTATGTGCGATAGTGCGGATAAGGTTAGCAGCAGCCTTCCAATCCGGCAGTTTCTCACCTAAGAATGCGTGGAATACGGTACCGGAAGTGTAAAGTGTCTGGAGATCGTCCTGAACGTCAAGTGCTGCAAAAATATCGTCGGTATAGCCAACCGGTAAGTGGGATGAGTTGGTGTAGTAGGGGGTATCACCCATTGTCTTATCGGTAGCGGTAACGATATCCGGATAACGCTGAACATCATGCTTTGCAAGACGGAAACTTGTGGACTCTGCCGGAGTTGCCTCAAGGTTGTAGAGGTCGCCGTACTTCTCCTGATAGTCGGAGAGACGCTCTCTCATATGGTTGAGGACATCCTTTGCAAATTCCTGAGTTTCCTTATGTGTAAGGTCCATCTTAAGCCACTTTGCATTTAAGCCAACCTCGTTCATACCAACAAGACCGATGGTAGAGAAGTGGTTTGCAAAGGTGCCGAGATATCTCTTGGTGTAGGGGTAGAGACCTTCGTCAAGTAACTTTGTGATAATGTCACGCTTAATCTTAAGAGATCTTGCGGAGATATCCATTAAGCGGTCAAGTCTCTTGTAGAAATCTTCTTCATTCTCTGCAAGAAAAGCAATACGGGGTAAGTTAATGGTAACAACACCAACAGAACCTGTGCTCTCACCGCTTCCGAAGAAACCGCCGGATTTCTTGCGGAGTTCACGGAGATCAAGACGGAGACGGCAGCACATACTTCTTACGTCGCTGGGCTCCATATCGCTATTGATATAGTTGGAGAAGTAAGGAGTGCCGTATTTGGAGGTCATCTCAAAGAGAAGTTTGTTATTCTCGGTCTCGGACCAGTCAAAATCTGATGTGATGGAGTATGTGGGAATGGGATATTGGAAACCACGACCGTTAGCGTCACCCTCGATCATAATCTCAATAAACGCCTTGTTGATCATGTCCATCTCACGTTTACAGTCTTTATACTTAAAGTCCATTTCACGGCCGCCAACGATTGCGTTGAGTTCTGCAAGGTCATTGGGCACTACCCAGTCAAGGGTAATGTTGCTAAAGGGTGCCTGAGTACCCCAACGAGACGGGGTGTTAACGCCGTATACAAAGGACTCAATACACTTCTTAACCTGATCATAGTCAAGGTTATCTGCCTTTACAAACGGAGCAAGATATGTATCAAAAGAGGAGAATGCCTGAGCACCTGCCCATTCATTCTGCATAATACCTAAGAAGTTAACCATCTGGTTACAGAGGGTTGCAAGGTGCTTTGCAGGTGCGGAAGTAATCTTACCTGTAACGCCGCCGAGACCTTCTTTAATTAACTGCTTTAAGGACCAACCTGCACAGTAGCCTGTAAGCATTGAAAGGTCGTGGATATGAATGTCAGCATTCTTGTGTGCACTTGCAATTTCGTCGTCATAAATCTCAGACAACCAATAATTTGCGGTAATTGCACCGGAGTTGCTTAAAATAAGACCGCCGACGGAATATGTAACGGTGGAATTTTCCTTAACACGCCAGTCGGTAACCTTAACGTAACTGTCAACGATGTCCTTGTAGTCAAGCACGGTGGACTTCATCTCACGGATTTTCGCTCTCTGACGGCGGTATAAGATGTATGCCTTTGCAACATCTGCATAACCTGCCTTTACAAGAACAGACTCAACACTGTCCTGAATGTCCTCAACCGAGATGTGGTGATTCTTAATCTTCGGCTCAAACTCCGCGGTTACTTTAAGTGCAAGGAAATCGATAATATTATTGTTATAATCTTTTTCCTGTGCGTCAAATGCCATGCTGATCGCTTCGGCAATCTTGGAAATATCAAAGTCAACAATCTTACCGTCTCTCTTAAGTACGTTATACATAAATTTTCCTCCTTATATAGCAATAGGTACAAGCCCCTGATTTGGTGGGCTTGTACCTAATATAGCATATAGAATTGTGTTTGTCAACACCTAAATACAATATATTGTGTATTTTTTATTTTTCACATACCACATATCGGTTATAGTCCTCTAAGACTTGCGGTAGGAATATAGGGAGTAATCAGGCTTAAAAGTCCCTCCATTTCGGCTTTTTCGTAGGCATTAAAGCCATTTTCGATACAATCTCCCGAATCAATATAGCCTTGGAGGAAATATTTCGGAACGCCGCGAAGCCACTCACCTATTGCCACAATATCTTGTGCATTGTGCAATTCACGCACAACGGTTGTGCGGAATTCGAAATCCACGTTGCCCTTCTTTAAAAACTCAACACTCTCCAAAATCGGAGAAATATCAAAATCTTTTATACCTACGGTTTCACCGTAACGTGCAGGTGAGTTTTTTATATCCATTGCCACGTAATCCAGCATACCGTCGTTTACCAAAGTTTTAAGCACGTTCGGGCGATAGCCGTTTGTGTCAAGTTTTACCTTATATCCTTTTTCACGGATTTTCCCGATAAATTCATATAAATCAGCCTGCAATGTAGGCTCACCGCCGGTAATACATACGCCCTGAAGAATGGACGTTCTTTTATCAAGAAGGTCAAAAAACTCCTCCTCGGTAACGATTTCATCATCTATATGTGTAACAAGGGATGCATTGTGGCAGAATGGGCAGCGAAAATTACACCCGCCGGTAAAAACCGTACACGCCATAATGCCCGGAAAGTCCAAAAGCGTTAATTTTTGAAGACCTTTTATAAGCATGGTTTTCTCTCCTTATAAATTCTTCTTTCATTATAACATAAAAAAGCGACCGTGTTAACCACGACCGCAAATTTTTTATTTAAATAAATAATCCCCATACAAGTGCAAGGATAAGTGACACCACAACCGGAATGATACAGGATGTTACGCAGATGTCCATATATGACTCTTTGTGCTTACAATTCGACACCGCAAGGAGAGTAAGTACCGCTCCGTTATGCGGGAGTGTGTCAAGACCGCCGGATGCAAGAGATGCGATACGGTGTAAATATTCGGGGTTTGCACCGGTTGCAAGATACTGCGGGCCGAGTGCCTCAAGTGCAATTGACATACCGCCGGACGCAGAGCCGGTAGCACCTGCAAGGACGTTAACTGCAACCGCCTCGGAGAAAAGGATTGAACCGGGCATATTGAGCATTGCACCTTTAAGAAGTGCAAAACCGGGAACGATTTTTACAACCGAGCCAAAACCAACCGCACAAGCGGTGTTCATAATAGCAGTGAGTGAACCGTCCGCACCTGCACTGATTGCAGGGAGAATAACCTTCATATTACGGATATTCATAAGGCAGGTAACAGCGATACCGCCAAGAAGTGCTACAACGATGGATTGATTTGCATTCCAATCGGCAATTCCTGCATTCTTTAAGATACCGGGGAGTACGTTCAGCATTAAAACAACCACAATAAGCGGGATAAGGCCGCAAAGCCAATGCCACTTTGAGAGTTTTAAATCGCCCGTAAGATCCTTGTGCTTAGGATCCTCCTCGAAGTGAAGCCCTTTCTTGCGGGATGATCGGATACGCCAATCAAGATAAATATAGCCGGGAACCGCAATTAAAATCGCACCCACTATACCCATAACAGGAGCCGCCATAGCGGTTGTGCCGTAATATGTAGTAGGAATGATGTTTTGAATTTGAGGAGTGCCCGGTATTGCGGTCATAGTGATACAGAACGCACCGAAGGCGATAGCACCGGGTAAAAGTGTTCGCGGCAAGTCTGCCTCACGGTAGATCGCATAACCCATGGGGTAGATTACAAATACAACAACGAAGAGGGAAATTCCGCCGTAAGTCATAAGAAGACAAGGCAGAACAACTGCAAGAAGTGCAAATTTCGGGCCGATTAGTGAAACGATTTTGTTTGCAAGGGATCTTGCAGAACCGGTCATATCCATAATCTTACCGTAAACCGCACCTAAGAAGAACGCCGGGAACCATTGCACAACATATCCCGCAACGCCCTCCATATAATTTCCCAGGTATGAGTCCAGCAAACTAAGTCCGCCGAATGCCGCAACAACCGCCGCACAGACGGGGGCTACCCAAACGATCGAGTGACCTTTGTAGGCAAGGTATATAAGAAGTATCAAGCCGACAACAATGCCTATTAAAGAAATTGATGACATATTACTATCCCCCTTTTATGTTTATAATCTATATTTTACCATATTGTCATAATTTGTCAATTTTAAAAACGCCCTGCACCGATTGGTGTAGGGCGTTTTTCTTATTATAAGTCGTAGTAACTTGCAAATTCTGCCGGATGGGGGATCTGGTTAATTTTCTTAGCCTCTGCACGCTTCTTCTCGATCCAGATTTTAATGAGTCTTTCGGGGAATACACCGCCTGCAGTGAGGTAGTCGTGGTCTGCCTCAAGTGCATCAAGTGCCTCGTCGAGACTCTTGGGGAGAGAGTCGATTTTTGCCTTCTCCTCATCGGATAAGTTGTAGAGATTAAAGTCGAAGGGGCCCCAACCGCATTTTGACGGGTCGATCTTCTTCTGAATACCGTCGATACCTGCCATAAGAATTGCCGCATAAGCGTAGTAGGGATTGCAGGTAGCATCGGGAGAGCGAAGTTCAAAACGGCGTTTGTCCGGAGTCTTTGCATAGTCCGGGATACGGATAACCGCACTTCTGTTAGATGTTGCGTAACCGATGGTAACCGGTGCTTCAAAACCGGGAACAAGACGTTTGAAAGAGTTTGTGGACGGATTGGTAATAGCACAAAGGGATTTTGCGTGAGTAAGGAGACCGCCGATAAAGTTAAGTGCGGTTTCGGAAAGTTGTGAGTAACCTGCGGGATCGTGGAAGAGCGGCTTTCCGTCCTTAAAGAGCATCATATGAACATGCATACCGTTACCTGCCTCACCGTAAATGGGTTTAGGCATAAAGGTTGCGGTGCGACCGTCCTGAAGTGCTGCATTCTTTACAATATACTTGATTGTCATTGTGTTATCCGCCATTACGGTCATCTCGCCAAGTTCAACCTCAATTTCAACCTGACCGCTACCGCCTACCTCGTGATGATGGTATTTAACCTTAATACCGCGGTCTTCAAGCATAAGGCACATACGGCTTCGAAGATCATAGGTAATGTCGTTGGGAAGGTCCGCGTGGTAGCCACGATGGCCCGGAGTTGTGTAACCCTTGTTGTTCTTTTCGGGATTATCTGCGGTCCATACTGCCTGACGTGTATTCATTTTAAATGCAATATTATCGGGATTGGTACCGTATGCAACGTCGTCGAAAATGTGGAACTCAAACTCCGGTCCGATAATCATTTCATCGGCAATACCGGTTTCCTTAAGATATTTCGCCGCATTTTTTGCAACGTTTCTCGGATCCTGGTCAAAAGGATAGTTAGGTGATGCGATAACGTAAACGTCACCTATCATTGAAAGAGTCGTTACCTCCGCAAAGGGATCAAGGGCAGCAGAGGATAAGTCGGGAATGAATACCATATCGCTCTTCTCAACCGGTGCAAAACCGTAGTTGGAGCCATCGAAACCGATACCGGATTCCATAAGTTCCTCGGTAAAGCGGGTTTCGGGAATTGCAATATGACGCCATCTACCGTCAAGGTCAACCATCTTAAAGTCAAGCATTTTGACTTCTTTTTCTTTACAGAAGGCTTTTGCCTCTTTAAATGTTTTAAACATAGCAAATATCGCTCCTTTTGTCATTTTTCTTAATTATACAACATAGTTTTTCAAAAATAAAGACTTTTTTCTATCACTTGCAAATTTATGTCGATTATACTATTATATTAGGAAGAAAGGAATGGTACATATGAAAAGAACAGGCGTTTTATCTCTATTTCTCGCCCTGCTCCTCCTTTGCTCCTGCAGTGGAACTTTTGAAACCGCGGTATATAATGAAGACGCAACACTCGGCACAGGTCTTAAAACCCTTACCGTCCTTATAACCGATGCTGAGAAAACAATTACCTTTACTATAAAGACAGACGCCGAAACCGTTGGCGAGGCACTAACCGAGCACAATCTTATTGCCGGTGAAAAGGGACAGTTCGGCCTTTATATAAAAATGGCAAACGGTGTTCGAGCAGACTTTGAAAAAGACGGTGCATATTGGGGCTTTTACGGCAAAAACGGCGAATATATGAATTCAGGTGCTGATACCACCGAATTTGCAGATGGAGATACATATGAACTCAAATACACGAAGGGATAAAAGGTCCTTAACCACAAAGGAGATTTGCATCTTTGCTCTACTCGGTGCAATCATGTACTGCTCCAAGGCTATTATGGAATTTTTGCCTAACATCCATATTGTAGGCGTACTTATTATGGCATACACTCTTGTATATCGTACAAAGGCACTTGTCCCGCTTTACGTTTTTGTTTTCCTCTGCGGCATTTTTGGCGGTTTTTCCGCTTGGTGGGTTCCTTATTTATACGTTTGGTTGCCGCTTTGGGGTGTCACCATGTTGCTTCCGAAAAGCATGGGAAAGGCTGGTATCTTTGTATATTCTTTAATCTGTTCACTTCACGGCATTGTATTCGGCACACTTTTTGCCCCCGTTCATGCACTTCTTTTCGGCCTTGATTTTAATGGTATGATTGCCTGGATTATCGCGGGACTCCCCTGGGATTTAACCCACGCAATCGGAAACTTTGTTGCCGGGTTTCTCATTATGCCCATAAGCACACTTCTTGGGAAAATAAAAAACTTGTCTTTTCGCTAAATTTTGATATAATCATACATAGGAGGTACTGTATTATGAAAAAGTTTTTTGCAGAATTTAAGGAATTTATTTCAAGAGGTAACGTTCTTGATATGGCTATCGGTGTTGTTGTCGGTACTGCTTTCAAGGCTATCATCGACTCGCTGGTAAAAGATGTTATTATGCCGGTTATCGGCTGGATTATCGGCGGTATTGATTTCTCAAGTTTTGCCGTAACCCTCTCTCAAAAAGAGGTAGATGGCGAAATCATCGTAAACGCACTTACATACGGCAACTTTGTCAACACCATAATCAGTTTTATCATTATTTCTTTCTGTCTCTTCGTGGTTGTAAAGGTAATCAACGGCATACGCAGAAAGAAAGAAGAGGCACCGGCAGAGCCTACTACAAAAAAATGTCCCTTCTGTTGCAGTGAAATCGCAATTGAGGCTACCCGTTGTCCCAACTGTACATCTGAACTTAAGTAAAAACAGTTACGGCGTTCTCTTTTAAAGAGAACGCCGTTTTTTTATATTGTACTGAGTATCCAGAAAACGCTTACCAGAAGTGCACCCATCGCCCCGAAGCACAAATTGGATGCGGCTTTTTTTGATATTCTCCGTACACGTCCGCGATTTTCCTCCGCAATGCTCACCGCTTCTTTAATCAGTTCATCCTCGCTGACACCCTGTATCTCTTCCTTTAAGATGAATATCGCTTCCGAAAAAAGTTGACTTTTTCCTGTTTTAATATGAACTATTCTTTTTGAAACTCCTTTAACCACAGAAAACCCCTCCCTCATAAGTTTTTACCTTTTTATATGTTTTTATCCACATAAACGGTTATAACCGTCATATCGTCTCCGCCCTCATATTTTGCAGATGCGGCGGCGACTATTTCGCCGGTAAGTTCCCGTGCACTTTTACCCTTATAGTTTGCGATAAGGTCAGAAATCCATCCGTCATCCTCTGTCTCTATCACTCCATCGGTTATGAATACGAGAAAATCTTCCGGATAAATCTGCACGTCATTCCGCTCTGCATTATTCTTTTTAGGTGCGGGTACCCCTGCAGGCAACGTAGTACAATTGATTGTTCGTACTCGTCCTTTGTGGCAGATGTAAGTCGGTGCACTTCCCAGTTTCCAAATGGAGGCCTTACCGTTGTATAAATTAAGTTCCATAAAATCAATTGTAGTAAACGCACTCTCGCTCTCTCCGTTTACGGTGAGGGCGGAATTTATTACAGAAAGAGCAAGCGCCATATCGATTTTTGCACGGTTAAATCGCTCTACAAGTTTTATGGTATTGGATGAAATTATCGCAGCATCGTTGCCACTCCCCATTCCATCCGCCAGGATAAGTGCAAGATTTCCCTCCTCGGTGCGATAATAACTACCTGCATCTCCGCTAATGGTATTTCCTCGTTTTTTATTAAATGATGCACCAAATGATACCTTTAGTGTCTCCTTCTGCCGGAGCACTATGCGTTCATCCCCCGTTCTAATGGGAACGGTGACCTTAAAGCCCAGATAGTCTGACAAATCTTCTGCAAATTCCTCACAGCAAAGACGTTCTAACCGCTCACCCTCCACTTCGATATGAATATGATTTTTCAGGTCACGATACACGGTAGGGTATGCGGTGATTTCGTTACTTTCAAAAAAGTCAGATATTTTTACCTCATACCGTTCATCTATTGTAAGGGCAAGTTCATCATTAAGCCCTGCGATTATTCGCCCCATTTCCCCGTATTGTTTTTTGATAAACCTGCGGTTTTCCTCAATTTCCGCCCTGCACTTTTTGCGATACAAAACCTTTGCAAGTTCGTGATTTGCAACGTCTATAAATTCATCAATTTTAATACATCGTGCGGCGAAATGAACGGGAAAATCCCTCGTCTCAAGTTTGCTTTTGCCCTCAAGTGCATTGATTGCCACCTCTATTGCCTCTTTATTTTTTATAAATTCCCGCTCCCAGCAATTATTGGCCAACACGCATTTCTTGCATACCTTTTGGAGTGGTGCATCAAAAACAGGGGCAAAACTTTTTTCATCCTGCTCTCTTTTACCGCTAAAAATATAGGACAGTTCATAAAACGCCTCGCTTGTCCGTTTTATGCGGCGGCTTAAATATTTTTTAAGTCTCTCGTAATCCTGCACCTCCGCTTTTGTCGAAAACACCTTTTCAAGTTTGACGCCGTAAAAATTCATAATCGTCAGAAACAAGGCAGATGCCATGGTGCTCTCACCGATAAACGCCATTGTTATATTCATTGTAGTCCACAATGTGGCTGTAATTCCCACCGCAAGGAAGGTTGCTATGTATATAAGCACACCCCGTGTGCGAAACAACGGGGCAATAAGACCGCACATACCGTAAATCGGGGACAGTGCACCGCCCATTGCAAAGGATAGGGTTATTCCCGTTGCACTACCCGCACCAACGCCGCCATAGTACCCCATAATCAGGATAAGCAGTCCGCTAAGCACCTTTCCCACGGAGAGGGAAAATATACTCACGCTATGAAGCGGAAGTATTGCGGTTGCGGCAAGAAGGAAGAGTCCCACCCGCCTCTGTCTCTCGTTTTTCCCTTTCAGGGAAAGTGCGTAAAAATACGCACTTGCGGTTGAAAGTGCCACCTCGGTTAAAAAGAACATAGCGTCACGCCATGGATTCATTCCGCCGAGCACGAAAACAAATCCGATAGATGCGGTGCATATAAGTGTCGTGATGGGCATAAACGCCCGTTTTTTTATTATCGTCGTGTCACGGAAAATATATCCTGCAGTGTATATTAAAATGCAAATAGCAATATACTTGAGTCCGTTTGCTTTATACAAAATGGAGGCATATCCCAAAATTGCACCCACCGTGCCAATGCCTCCGCTTGCAGCACACCACGCAATTCCAAAAGGTGCGTATTCCGCAAAAATAAGGCCACGGGCTAAAATAAAACCTATGACACATCTGGCTACCGCCGCAATAACGGGTATTGCGGATTTGAATTTCAAATTTATTTTACCCTTATTGATTTCTTTGACATCCATTTTAAACATCCTCCTCGCATTTAATTTCATTTTATCGGAGGAAAATCATATAATTAGTCGGGAAATAGGGCTTCCTTCGGGAAATATCAGGATAAAAACATATCCATATCCTCAATGGAAACCTTGGGGTGCAGGGATAAATTTATCGCATATCCTATGATTTTTGCCACGTCCTCAACATTTACGTCTATCTCCTTCGGTGTTACCATAAGTTTCTGTCCGTATTCTTCCGTTATACTCTCCGGCAGACTTATCCCGCATTCTTCCTCGATATCCAGAATAATCGAGGAAATATCAACAACCGTGGGCACACCTACTGCAATTACCGGAACTCCCATCGTCTCTCTGTTTATAGTCGCTCTGGAATTTCCGACACCCGAACCCGGAGTAATTCCCGTATCGGTAATTTGTATGGTATTGCAAAGGCGTGATATTTTTCTTGACGCAAGTGCGTCAACAACGATGATACAAGAAGGTTTTATTTTTTCAGCCACTCCCGCTATAATCTCCTTACTCTCCACGCCGGTCATACCCAACACACCCGGAACAATCGCAGACACCGGACGAAAAGAAGCAAAATATTCGGGAAGTTTTTCCACAAGATGCCGCGTGACCATAACTTTACTAACAACCGCATCCCCTACCGCATCGGGAGTTATGCCGCGGTTGCCAAGACCAACCACAAGAATATCCCCACCTCCTTCCGGCATAATACGGGCTAGTTCGTCACTCAATGTGCGTATCGCACGGGAGAACACATCATCCTCCCGCTTTGCAATACCGGAAAGTTCTATGGTGATGTAGTTTCCGATCGGCTTTCCTATCGCCATACTGCCCGTTTTATCCAAAACCTCAACTCTATGCACCCTGTGTCCGAGAATTGTCTCCATATTTGATGCCACTCCAAGAATTTCACCACCTGCAAGTTCCCTTGCTTCAAGTGCCAGATCCGTCCTTACGTTACGCATTTTTCACCACTCCTTTTTCACTATTTTTGCTTATAAAAAATAAAGTATACAAATTTTCAAAAAAATACTTGCTTTTTTATTTTGTAGGTGCTATAATGTATCGGTAACGTTTTGAGACTAATCTAAGGAGGTGGACGCTATGCCCAATATTAAGTCGGCAAAAAAGCGTGTTGAATTAACTAAAGTTTATGCTGGTCGTAACCAGGCTAAGAAGACAGCCCTCAAGACTTCCATTAAGAAGTTTGACGCTGCACTTGCTGCGGGCGGCGCAGAGGCTTCCGATGCATATAAGGCTGCGGTTAAGAGTGTTGATCGTGCGGTTGCTGCAGGCATCATGCACAAGAACACTGCTGCTCGCAAGAAGAGCCAGTTAACTCTTAAGTTAAACAACGCAAAGTAAGTAAAAAAGGAAACCGTTGGTTTTAGAGCCAACGGTTCTTTTTTATACAAAAATACCCAAGTGGTTTGCACCACTTGGGTATAATTTTTTAGAATACACGAACTGCAAATGTGTCCGGAATCTCACGGAGTTTTGCGATAAGTTCATCGCTCGGTCGTACGTTTACATCGATTGCAGTGAGTGCGTTGTCACGCTTGGAACGGTTTTCCATATTCTCAATGTTGATGTTCTCTTCTGCAAAAATGTTGGTGATGTTATTTACCACTTTGGGTACGTTTCTGTGGAGAACGAGAACACGTGTTACACCGCCGACAGGTGCTTCAAGATTGGGGAAGTTAACCGAATTTTTGATGATACCATGCTCGATATAATCGGTCATTTCCTTTACCGCCATACATGCACAATTATCTTCACTCTCAGGAGTTGATGCACCAAGGTGAGGCATTGCAATAACGTTCTTTGCACCGAGAAGTTCGTTGTCTGCAAAGTCGGTAACGTAAGCCGCTGCCTTACCGCTTTCAAGTGCTTCAATCATATCCTTGGAATTTACAAGTTCATTTCTTGCCATATTGATGATGCGAACGCCGTCCTTCATTGTTGCAAGAGTTTGTGCACGGATGGTGTTCTTTGTCTCATCGGTAGCAGGCACGTGAAGTGTGATATAGTCACAATTTTCAAAAATTGTCTTTAAATCCTTTGCATGCTGTACCGCACGGGAGAGATGCCAAGCGGCATCAACGGAAATGTACGGGTCATAACCATAAACTTCCATACCCAGAGCAACAGCGGCATTTGCAACTAAAATACCGATAGCACCGAGGCCGATAACACCGAGTTTCTTACCGGTAATCTCAGGACCTACGAACTGGCTCTTACCCTTTTCAACAAGTTTGGAAACGTTTTCCTCACCTGCAAGTGACTTTGTCCAATTGATACCGTCAACGATTTTACGTGAAGATAAGAGAAGTGCACAAAGAACAAGTTCCTTAACCGCATTTGCATTTGCACCGGGAGTATTGAAAACAACGACACCCTTTTCCGCACAGTCGGCAACAGGAATGTTATTTACACCTGCACCTGCACGTGCGATACATAAAAGTTCATCGTTGAAGGGGTATTCCTTCATATCTGCAGAGCGGACGAGAATACCGCTGGGGCTTTCCGCATTGTCAGAGCAAACGTACTTTGTAGCATCAAGGTTTGCAAGACCTACGGGTGAGATTTTGTTAAGTGTTTTAATCTGATACATTTTTTATCCCCTCTTAGCCGTTTTTCTTTTCGAAATCAGCCATAAATTTAACAAGTTTTGTAACGCCCTCACGAGGCATTGCATTGTAGATGGAGGCACGCATACCGCCAACCGCACGATGTCCCTTTAAGGTGAGGAGTCCCTCAGCAGCTGCTGCCTTTACGAATTCTGCGTTGAGGTCGTCACTTTCGGTCTTGAAGGTAACGTTCATAAGAGATCTGCTCTCTGCACTTACCGGATTTACGAACATCTTGCTGGAATCAAGGAAATCGTAAAGTTCCTTTGCCTTTGCCTTATTGATTTTCTCAAGTTCGGAAATTCCGCCAAGTTCCTCAATCCACTCAAGAACGAGTTTGCAAACGTAAATCGGGAATGTAGACGGGGTGTTATACATGGAATCGTTCTTAATGAGAGTAGCGTAGTCCATAACAACCGGAATCTTCTCGTTTGCATAGCCCGCTAAATCCTCACGGATGATAACGATGGTAAGACCTGCAGGTGCGATATTCTTCTGTGCACCGGCATAAATCATACCGAACTTGGAAACGTCTACCTCCTCGGAGAGGATGCAGGATGACATATCTGCAACAAGTGGAACGTTGCCGGTGTCCGGAATATAATCCCAATGTGTGCCGTAAATTGTGTTGTTAAAGCAAATGTGAACGTAGTCTGCATCGGGGCGGAGATTAAGTTCCTCCTGACGGGGAATTCTTGTGAAGTTCTCTGCCTCACCGGTTGCGGCAATATGTACGTCGCCGTACTTTTTAGCCTCTGCAGCCGCCTTCTTTGCGAAACTGCCGGTAACGATGTAGTCTGCCTTACCGGTCTTCATAAGGTTAAGCGGAATGGATGCAAACTGAAGTGTTGCACCACCTTGTAAGAAAAGAATCTTGTAGTTGTCCGGAATTTTCATTACACGGCGGAATGCAGCCTCGGTAGCATCAAAAACTTCCTGATAAGTTTTTGAGCGATGGCTCATCTCCAAAATTGACATACCGGAGCCGTTATAGTTTAAAAGTTCGCCCTGGATTTTGGTGAGCACCGATTCCGGAAGCATGGACGGACCGGCAGAAAAATTGTACACTCTGTTTTCAAGCATTTTATTTACCTCCATTTAATGGATTTTATATGAATATCCGTATATGACTATACGCGAATAATTATACGCCTATAAAGTACGATTGTCAAATAAGATTTGTATCAAATTTAACCGATTTAATGGCCGATTTTCGTAATTTTGACCATTTTTAGATTCATCTATTCCATATCTACGCTTACGTTGTCAAGTCCGTTTGCCTGAAATTCGGAAAGATACTCCTCTGCTCGCACCATATGAGCATCCTCGTCTCCCGCGTCACCGAACGCCGCAAGATCACGATGTGCAAGTTCATCTGCAAGAATTCCGAAAAACACCGCATCCTCATAGTTCATTATCGCCTCGTGGATACCTCCCTCCCGATATGCCGCCGACGGGGCGGAAATTCCACCGCTTTTGCTTGTAAGACTTTCCATTCCCACGCTGTCACAAAGGGAAAAAAGATAACTCTCAAGTTGGTCAAAATCAGGGATTCTATCTGTCCCCCTTGTGGAGTTAAGCACCCAATTTCCAATGTATACCATATCCAAAAGACGTCTGAATTCTTTGGGTTTTAATTCTATGTTCATATCGTTCTCCTTTTCATCAATATATCTCATACTATGTTTATTTTACCACAAAGGAACATTTTTTCAAATTTTTCTTAAATATAGTAGCACACACGACAAATTTGTAGTATAATGAATTTGTGTATGCTTACAGAGGTGATTTTAAAATGAAAAAAATCAGATTATGTGTTATTTTTGGCGGTGTTTCAACCGAGCACGATATTTCCGTGCTTTCGGCAACCTCCGTGCTTAAAAATTTAAACCGTGACAAATATGATATCATGCCCGTCGGTATTACAAAAGACGGTGCATGGTACTACGCGCCTAATCTCGACCTTGAAAATACCGCAGGCTGGGTGGATTCCGAGGGTGCTGTTCCCGTAACGCTCTCCGCAAATCGTGCACTTACCGGTCTTGTTTCCCTTGAGGATGCCTGTGTTTTCCCCATAGATTGCGTTTTCCCCGTACTCCACGGCTTTAACGGCGAGGATGGTACCATTCAGGGCCTTTTTGAGGTGGCGAGTATTCCCTACGTCGGCTGCGGTGTTTCCGCATCTGCTATGAGTATGGATAAATCCATTACAAAGGTAATCGTTGAAAAAGCAGGTGTCCCCCAGGCGGACTATCTTGTTATCAATACACTTGATATGCAGGACGTTGATGCTTGTGTCAAAAAGGTTGAGGATAAGTTTACATATCCGGTTTTTGTAAAGCCTGCATCAACCGGCTCATCTGTCGGCGTGAATAAAGCAAGAGATCGCGAGTCTTTGATATTCGCCTTTAACGATGCGATTCAGTATGACTCTAAATTCCTTGTCGAGGAATTTATCGACGGCAGGGAGATTGAAACCGCCGTTATGGGTAACGAAGATGCGATTGTTTCCGTGTGTGGTGAGGTTTTGGCAGAGCAGGAGTTTTATTCCTTTGACGCAAAGTACAACGACACTTCCTCCAAAACACAGATTCCCGCAGATTTACCCGAAGATTTGGCAAACGAGGTTCGCCGTCTTGCCCTTATCGTATACCATTCGCTTGGTGCTGCCGGTCTTTCCCGCGTTGACTTTTTTGTGTGCAAGGACGGCAGAATCGTTTTCAACGAGATAAATACTCTGCCCGGTTTTACCTCAATCAGTATGTATCCTAAACTCTTCGGTGCGGTTGGCGTTTCCTATTCCGACCTGCTTGACAAAATCGTAGATTTTGCGTTCTCCGCTTACGAAATTAAGAAAAAATACAAATAGGGGGTATCCTTATGGATAACCGTCCAATAGGCGTTTTCGACTCAGGTCTCGGCGGCCTTACCGCCGTTCGTGAAATAATGAAACTTCTCCCAAATGAAGATATTGTTTATTTCGGCGATACCGGTCGTGTGCCCTACGGCAGTCGTTCAAAACAAACCATAACTAAATATACCCGTCAGGACATTCGCTTTTTGACGAAATTTGACTGCAAAACGATTTTAGTCGCTTGCGGTACCGCAAGTTCCGTTGCCCTTCCCCAGATTAAAGGCGATTACGACTTTCCCATTATCGGCGTTGTGGAGGGTGCGGCAAATCGTGCATGTCAGGTTACCAGAAACGGAAAAATCGGCATAATCGGCACGAATGCAACCATAAAAAGCGGCTCGTACGTGCGTCTTATAAGCACACGTCCCGAAGGATTTTTCACCGCTTGTGCGGCGTGCCCGCTTTTCGTTCCGCTTGTGGAAAATTCCCGAATCAGCGTTGAGGATAAAATTTTAAAACTCGCCATTGAAGAGTACCTTACCCCCGTGAAAAACGCGGGTGTTGACACCCTGATTTTAGGTTGCACCCACTATCCGATTATCGCAGAGGCAATCAGTGCATTTATGGGTGATAACGTTACTCTCATAAGTCCGGGGCTTGAGGCTGCCCGTATTCTCAAGGAAATGCCCTCATTTACCCCCTGCGAAGAAAAGGCGGCAAAGCATCGTTTCTTTGTAAGCGACGACGTGGATTTATTCAGCGAGCAGGCATCCCTCTTCTTGGGGCAGAGCGTTGAGGGCGAGGTAGAACTTATCAATATCGAGGAAATATAATAAAATGAAAAAAGATGTTTTAATTACAATTAAAGGTCTTCAAAACTACGAAGAGCAGGATGAAGACTCCATAGAACTTGTCACACACGGCAAATTCTACAGAAAAGAAGAAGATTACTATATCGTTTATAAGGAAAGCGAACTCACCGGGCTTGGAGATACCACAACTACGGTTAAAATTGAGCCGCATCGTGTAACCGTTATCCGTTCAGGTGAAACACGGTCACATATGATATTTGAAGAGGGTGAGAAGCACATCTCCTATTACGATACCGGCGTTGGTGCACTTACTATCGGAGTCACCACACGTCAGATAAACAAATCCATAAATGATTTTCACGCAACGCTCATAATAGACTACATCATGGAAATAAATAATTCCGCTATCGGCGAAAACGTTTTCAACATTGCGGTAAAGGAGGTTTAACGTGAAAAGAATAATCGCACTTTTGCTTTCTTTTGTAATAACCTTTTCCGTAGTTGCAGTTGCCGAAGAAACCACACAAGGCGAAGAACTTTACGCAAAACTCCTCAAAATGGTTGATTTTATTAAAGAAAACCACATCGACGCAACCGCAAATGACGACCCGATAAAAAAAGGTCTTATAAAAATGTTCGATGAATATCCTGATATGTATACTACATTTGTAAACTTTATGTTCCAAAGTTATGACAAATACTCATACTATCTGGACACCGACGATTACAAACTTGCTTACGACTACACAACTTATGTCGGCGGCATCGGTATTACAATGGAGATTAAAGACGACGGTACATACGTAAAATCCGTAGTCGAAGGCGGTGAGGCGGAAAAAGCCGGACTCCGTGCAAATGACAAACTTTTGACTGCCGACGGTGTCTCCCTCGCAGGTTTTAGTACGGACATGATAGGTGAAATTATCAGAGGACCGGTTGGAACGCAGGTAAGCATCACGGTTTTGCGTGACGGCAAGGAACTTTCCTTCACCGTGCCTCGTTTTGCAATGAAAAACTCCCCTGTCAGTGCAAGTCTTGCAGGCGACGGCGTTGCATATATGAAGATAACGAATTTTGAGGACGCAAATACATATCTTGACTTTGCCGTTCTTTATAAATCACTTCCACAGCAGGGAATTAAAACGGTTATCTTAGACCTTCGTAACAATCCCGGCGGTGAACTCAGCGTCGCAGTAAATACCATAGAACGCCTTATCTCCGATAAAGACGTCCCCTATCTTATGTCCGAGAGCACAAATCCCAGAAGAGTACGCACCTATAATTCTATAGGCCTCGGTTGGGACGCTACGAAAATGGTAATCCTTGTAAATGAGAATACCGCATCAAGTGCGGAACTTGTTGCAGGTACCCTTCACGACTTAGGATATGCTACCCTTGTCGGCAAAAAGACTTACGGCAAAGGCAAAGGACAAATCCACCTTCAGACCGCACCAACCGAAATTGCGGTTTTAAGCAACCACATTTTCTATCTGCCGATAACGGGAAGTTACGACGGCGTGGGAATTACGCCCGACATTCCTGTCGACCTTGCCAAAACCTACTATCACCTGCCGCCTTTGAGCCCGATGCCAAAGTATAAACCGGTTTATTTGGGTGAAAGTGAGTACGCCCTTGCCCTTGAGCAGAGGCTTTGTGAACTTGGTTATTTTTCCGGCAAACCGGACAGGATTGCAGACGGTGCAACATTTCTTGCGGTAAACCGCTTCCAGCGTGACAATAAGATGGACATCACCAAAGGTTACTGCAATGCCCAAACCTCAATGGCAATCGACGATGCGGTATATAAACTCGACGGCCGTGCGGTTTATACCGATACTCAATACGAAAGAGCACTTACCATTGCAAGAGGTTATGCAAAAAATGACACCAAACCCGTCCTTCCGGATATGAGCAAGATTACATTTGGCGAATAAAATATAATAATTAGTATAAAAACACTTGATTTTTCGTATTTTTGTGTTATACTATATATGTTAGAAGTGTTAGTGTAGAGAGAGTGGGTTTTGTCCCACTCTCTCTCATTACTTAAAAGGAAGGAATTTTTATGCGTAAAACTTGTGAAATCATCGAAGAACTCGCACTTCCCGTGGCGGAAAATCTCGGTCTTTCCATCTGGGATGTTGAGTTTGTAAAAGAGGGCGGACAGCACTATCTCCGTGTTTTCCTCGATAAGGAAGGCGGCGTTGATATTGACGATTGCGAAACCTTCAGCCGTGCTTTCGATCCTATCCTCGACCGTGAGGACCCGATTGCGGAATCATACGTTTTCGAGGTCTGCTCTGCAGGTCTTGAGCGCACCTTGAAAAGACCTCGTGATTTTGAAGCGTACATCGGTCATTTGGTTGAGGTTCGCACGTTTGCACCCCGTAATGGTACCCGTGAATTTGTAGGTGTTCTCGATTCTTATTTAGACGGCACGGTTACCGTAAAAATCGGTGACAAGTGTGAACAGTTTGCAAAAAAAGAAATTGCAACAGCAAGACTTCGCATTGAATTTTAGAAAATTTTAGTAAAGGGAGCGATTAACAAAAATGAACTCAGAAATTTTTAAGGCGATAGACCTTCTCGAAAAGGAAAAGGGTATTTCTCGTGAATATATGCTTGAGAAAATTACCCAGGCTCTTATGACCGCATACAAGCGTGACCATGCGGTTGAAGATGAAAACATCGTAATCGAATTTGATGAAAAGCGTGGCCAACTCCGTATGTCCATCCGTCGCAAAATCGTTGAGGATCCGGAGAATCTTGAGACCGAGATTTCCCTTGAGGATGCAAAGAAGGTTAAGGCTCGTTCCGTGGTCGGCGGCTTTATCGACGTTAAAGTGGATACACAGAAATTCGGCAGAATTGCGGCACAAACCGCAAAGCAGGTAATCATTCAGGCTATCCGTGAAGCAGAGCGTGGTATGTATTATCAGGAATTTACATCCAAGGAACACGAAATCTTATCCGCAAAAGTAAGTAAGTTCGATCCCCGCAACGGCGGCATTGTACTTGAGGTTGTGACCGGCGGTGAAAAGCACGAGGCTTTCCTCTGTGCAAACGAACAGGTGCCCGGTGAGGAATTTACCGAGGGCGACAGCATCAAAATCTACGTGGTAGAGGTAAGAAAGACCGCACGCGGTCCGCAGGTGCTCATCTCCCGTACACATCCCGGTCTTGTCCGTCGCTTATTCGAGACCGAAGTTCCCGAAATCAGTGACGGCACCGTAGAAATCCGCAGCATCGTCCGTGAGGCAGGCAGCCGTACAAAGATTGCGGTTTACTCAACCGATGAAAACGTTGATCCTATCGGTGCATGTGTCGGTCCGAGAGGTAACCGTGTTGCCGCTATCGTTGACGAACTTCACGGCGAGAAGATTGATATTATCCAATTCTCCGACAATCCCGAAGAGTTTATTGCGGCGGCACTCTCTCCCAGTGAGGTTGTCTCGGTTACCGCAGATACCGACTCTCATACCTGTAGCGTAATCGTCCCCGATTCACAACTTTCTCTCGCTATCGGACGTGAAGGACAGAACGCACGTCTTGCCGCAAAACTTACCGGTTATAAGATTGATATCAAGCCGGAAAGTGCACAATAAGAAAGAAGGCTTTAATATGCAAACACAGCGAAAGGTGCCCCAACGCCAATGCGTAGGTTGCCGGACAATGTTTGAAAAACGTGACCTTATCCGTGTTGTTAAATCACCGGAAGGCACCATATCGCTTGATTTCAAAGGAAAAGCCCCCGGCAGAGGTGCTTATCTTTGTAAATCCGCCGAATGCCTTAAAAAGGCACGTCGTTCAAAAGCACTTGAACGTACCTTTTCCCTTGCCATTCCCGACGAGGTTTATGAATCCTTAGAGCGTGAAATGGAGGAAGAACATGAATAATGCACTAGGTCTTATCGGCATTGCAAAACGTGCCGGAAAACTTGGTATCGGCAGTGAGGTTTGCTCAATCGCCGTGCGTGACGGAAAGGCATACGCCATCTGCACCGCAAGTGATGCATCCTCCCGCACAATATCCTGGGCGGAGGAAATTGAAACCCCTCACCTTCCCCTTGATATTACCAAGTCAGAACTAGGTGCCCTTCTCGGCCGTGCGTCCTGTGCACAACTTGTTATTCTCGATGCAGGAATCGCCGCATCCGTTGCGGAAAAACTTGCAGAGAAAAATCCCGCATACGGTGACGTGCGTGACCAATTGAAGGCACTTTACGAACGACAGAAAAAGCGTAAACAGAAAAAGATATCCCGCAAGGGCTGATATTTTACGGAGGTGGCTTAATTTGAGTTTAGTAAAATATAGAGTACATGAGGTTGCCAAGGATTTTGGCATGACCTCGAAAGTTGTTACAGATATTATGACAGAGTTTCTCACAACTCCCAAAAACCATATGCAGGTGCTCGAAGCACACGAACTTGACGTTATTTTCGAGGTAATCACCCAGCGTAATCAGGTTGAGAGTTTTGAAAAACTTATGAGCGAGGCTGTTGCTCCCCAGGAGAAAACCGAGACAGCCGCAAAAGATGCACCTAAGAGCGAAAAGCAAGATGGCAAGAAGGACTCTTCCGATTCTGCTCCGCAAGAGAAGAAAGAGTCGAAAAAGAGCGGTAAGATTACCACCGTGCATCACCTTGACACCCGTGCATCTTCCGTTGACCTTTCAAAATACGATGACCATGCAGAAAGCCTTGTCCCCGAAAGTGCAAAGCGTATGTCTCAGGGCAAGGAGAAATTCAGAAACAAAGGTCGCAACCAACAGCAGAGTCAGAAACGCCGTCAGGAAGAGCAAGAGCAGATGCGTCGTCTTCAGGAGCAGGTTGCAAAGAAGACTCCGCTTAAGGTTCTTATCCCCGATGAAATTCAGGTTGCAGAACTTGCAAGTCGCATGAAGAGAACGGGTGCCGACGTCGTTAAGGAACTTATCAAACTCGGCGTTATGGCATCGGTTTCTGCGGTTATCGACTACGATACCGCTGCTCTTATTGCAATGGAAATGGGTTGCAAGGTTGAGCGTGAGGTTATCGTAACTATCGAAGAGAGACTTATCGACGTAAGTGAGGATGCGGCAGAGGATCTTCTCCCCCGCGATCCGGTCGTTGTTGTTATGGGCCACGTTGACCATGGTAAGACCTCCCTTCTCGACGCTATCCGTAAGACAAACGTTGTTTCCGGTGAGGCGGGCGGTATCACCCAGCACATCGGTGCTTACAGAGTTAATTTAGACGGTCGTGACATTACCTTCCTTGACACTCCGGGCCATGCGGCATTTACTTCAATGCGTGCCCGCGGTGCTAAGGCAACCGACGTTGCAATCCTTGTTGTTGCGGCGGATGATGGTATCATGCCCCAGACCATTGAGGCTATAAACCACGCAAAAGCGGCAAACATCCCGATTATCGTTGCGGTTAACAAGATGGATAAAGAAGCCGCAAATCCCGATCGTATCAAACAGCAACTTACAGAATACGAACTTGTACCCGAAGATTGGGGCGGCAGCACCATCGTCTGCCCGATTTCCGCAAAGCAAGGCACCGGTATCGACAACCTTCTCGAAATGGTTCTCCTTACCGCAGATATGCAGGAACTTAAAGCAAACCCCAACCGCCGTGCATCCGGTATTGTAATTGAGGCAAAACTCGACCGTGGTCGCGGTCCTGTTGCAACCGTGCTTGTGCAGAACGGTACCCTTAACGCAGGTGATATCATCATTGCGGGTACGTCTGTCGGCCGTGTAAGAGCAATGACCGATGAAAACGGTAAACAGTTAAAGAATGCAGGACCTTCCGTTCCGGTTGAAATCATCGGTCTTTCCGAGGTTCCCGGTGCAGGTGACCTTTTCCACGCGGTTGAGGATGAGCGTATGGCTCGTGAACTTGTTGAGGAAAGAAAGCACAACGAGAAGTTAGAGGCAAGTCAGAACATCGGTCAGAAGGTATCACTTGAAGATCTGTTCAGTCAGATTCAGCAGGGTGAGATGAAAGACCTTAACATTATCGTCAAAGCGGACGTTCAGGGTTCTGCCGAGGCGGTAAAGGCTTCTCTTGAAAAACTCAGCAATGAGGAAGTTCGTGTTCGTGTTATTCATTCCGCAGTAGGTGCGGTTAATGAGTCCGACATTATGCTTGCAAGTGCGTCTAACGCAATTATCGTAGGCTTTAACGTACGTCCTGACAACAATGCTTCAAATGAGGCGGCTCGTCTCGGTATTGATATGAGAATGTACCGCATTATTTACGATTGTATCGAAGAAATTCAGGCGGCTATGAAGGGACTTCTCGCTCCCAAGTTTAAGGAAGAAATCCTCGGCCATGCAGAAATCCGCCAGACCTACAAGGTTTCCAAGGTCGGCACAATCGCAGGTTGTTACGTTACCGACGGTAAGATTACCCGCAACAGCAGTATCCGTGTTGTTCGTGACGGTATCGTTATCCACGAAGGCGAACTCGCATCTCTCAGACGTTTTAAAGATGACGTTAAAGAGGTTCTCTCCAACTTCGAATGTGGCTTAAACGTTGAAAAGTTCAACGACATCAAGGAAGGCGACGTTATCGAAGCATTCGAGATGGTGGAAATCAAGGATTAGGAGACAGAAAATGGCAAATAACAGATTAGGCAGAATAAACGAAGAAATAATGCGTGAACTGTCAACCATTATCCGTACCCTGAAAGATCCCCGTGTAAGTGGTGCAATGGTTAGCATCACAAGGGTTGAGGCAACTCCTGATATGCGTTATGCAAAGGTTTACGTAAGCGTTTTGGGTGACAATTCCGCCCTGAAGGACTGTATCCGTGGTCTTAAATCCGCTTCCGGCTATTTAAGACGCGAACTCTCCTCCCGCCTTACCCTTCGCTACACGCCGGAACTTACCTTCTCACCCGATGACTCTATCACATATGGTGCTCATATTATGGAACTGCTCGAAGGGTTAGATAAGAAAGAAGATTAAACTATTATCTCCCTGCCGTTTTTGCAGGGAGATATATTATAGGATGATTGTTATGAAAATCTCACTTAATGAAGTTGCAGATACTTTACTTTTAAATGATAATATCTTGATTTTAACACACAAAAATCCGGACGGTGACACACAAGGCTCTGCAATTGCACTGTGTCTTGCTCTTAAGTCCCGCGGAAAACGTGCCTATATTCTTGCAAATGAGGGCACAACTCCTCGTTTCAAGGCACGTCTTATGTCCCTTGAAGCACCTGAAGATTTCGCTCCGGACTTTGTTGTTGCGGTTGACAGTGCAACCGAGGAGCGTCTTTGCCTGTCCGCAAATAACTATTTAGGCAAGGTTGACCTTGCGGTTGACCACCATATTTCTCACAAAGAATATGCCAAAAAGACATATGTGGGCGACAACGCCGCTTGTGGTGAGATAATCTGGGAAATCATCACCCTTATGGGCGTTGAAATTACCGATAAAATTGCGGAGGCACTTTATATCGCAATTTCAACAGATACTAGTTGCTTTTTAAATGCAAACACCTCAGCCCGTACCCATGAAATCGTATCAAAATTTTTCTCCATGGTACCCAACGTTCCCGCACTCCATCGTGAGTTTTTCGTAGTTAAAAGTAAGGCGCGTCTTGCGGTTGAATCTCTTTTGATCGCAAGTATTTCCTTTCACTTAAACGGTGCGGTAGCCGTGATGAAACTCACCCTTGAGGATATTAAAAAAACAGGTGCAAGTGAAGATGACCTTGATAATATCGTGGCCCTTGCCCGTTCAATCGACGGTGTTGAACTGGGTATCCTTCTCCGCGAAACCACAGATAGCGGCGTTAAGGCATCCCTCCGTTCGAGTGATAAATTCAATTCCTCTGATATTTGTGCGGTCTTTGGTGGCGGCGGCCACGTAAGGGCGGCAGGTGCAACCATTGCCCACATCTCCCTTGATATGGCTGAAGATGCAATCATTAAAGCACTTGGTGATATGTAAATGAATGGAATTATAGTTGTAAATAAACCCGAAGGTTTCACCTCACACGACGTAGTGGCAAAACTTAGGGGAATTTTAAAAACACGGCGTATCGGCCATTCCGGCACTCTGGACCCTATGGCAACCGGTGTCCTTCCGATTTTTGTAGGACGTGCAACACGTGCCTGTGAATTTGCAACGGGAGACGATAAGACCTACCGTGCGGAAATGCTCCTCGGTGTGGAAACCGACACTCAGGACATAACCGGTGAAATACTCCGTGAGGTGCCGGTAAACGTTTCCGACGAGATGCTGAAAGCCGCACTTGATGCCCATACCGGCGAAATATCACAGATTCCGCCTATGTACTCCGCAATCAAGGTGGATGGCAAAAAACTATATGAACTCGCCCGTAAAGGCATCGAGGTAGAGCGTAAGGCAAGATGCGTTACAATTCATTGGATACGTGCCGAGCGAATTGATGCAACGCATATAGCAATTGAAGCAAAAGTTTCAAAAGGCACTTACATCCGCACTTTGTGCCACGACATCGGTGCATATCTCGGTTGCGGTGCGACTCTTACCAAACTGTGCCGCACACAAGCAGGTGCATTTACAATGGATGACACCTTTACACTTGATGAAATACAGGAAAAAGGTGAGGCTCTGCTTCGCCCCGTGGACTCTCTTTTCAGTGAGTTTCCCGAAATTTCCGTCGATGAAAAAGGTGCGTTCCGCATAAGAAACGGTGCTGCAATAAATTTTGAAGCACCAAATGGAAAATACCGTGTTTATGACACAGAGCATGAATTTTTAATGCTCGGTGAAGTTGAAAACAACGTTCTTAAAACAATAAAAAGTTTTTTTGAGGTGTAGTAGTATGAAAAAGAGAGTTATTGCACTTGGTTTCTTTGATGGTGTACATATGGGGCACGGTGCTCTTCTTAAACGCACGAAGGAAATTGCAGAGGAGAAGAATCTTTCCGCCGCTATCCTTCTTTTCGACCGTCACCCGTCGCAAATCCTCCCCGGCAGCCCCACTACGCTTATTAACACGAATGAAGAACGTGAGATGCTTCTCTCACGCTATTATGAAATGGACGAGTATTTATACCTTACTTTTGACGAAAAATGTGCGTCCCTCTCTTGGGACAATTTCATTTCCGACGTTCTCGTCCGTGATTTGGATGCTGCACATCTTGTTGCAGGTTTTGATTTCCGTTTTGGTAAATACGGCAAAGGTGACAGCAATATGCTAAAGGCATTCTGCCGCGGCAAAGGCATCGGTTGCGACATAATAGATCCGGTTGAGATTGATGGCGAAATCGTAAGTTCAACCTTAATCCGTGCCTATCTTGAGCAAGGTTATCTCCAACAAGCGAAAAAACTTTTAGGTCACAACCATATCTTTACCGCTCCCGTTGTCAGAGGCAAGGAGATGGGGCGTAACCTTGGTGTTCCCACAATAAACCAGAACTTTGCACCTAACGCCTGTGTCCCCCGTTTCGGTGTTTACAAAACTCTTGTACATATCGATGACAAAGTACACGTGGGTGTAACAAACGTTGGAATCCGTCCCACGATCGAAGCCTCGGATATCCCCCGCCTTGAAACTTACATTTTAAACTACGACGGTGATTTGTACGATAAAAATGTCACTCTTGAGTTTGTAGAATTTATCCGTGTGGAGCAAAAATTCGCAAACATAGAAGAGTTAAAGCAAATGATTCAAAAGGATATCAAGATTGCAGAAAGTTAAAAAAATTCCCCGACAAACCAAATGTTTGTCGGGGACTCTTTTTACTTATTCGCATCTTTGTCAAGAAGCCAGACCTTGTTTTTGTATGTACCCATACTGTCGTCCATATACTCAACCTCACCCATATCAGAGCGAGCAAGTTCCAAAACCTCGTCGAATTTCGGTATTCCACTTGCCGCATCTACCGTCTGTAAACAGAAGTGAGCGGTGGATACCGCACAACGTGCACTCTCTTCAGGAGTGTTGCCGTGGAGCATTGCACAGAGGAAACCGGAAATACTGCTATCTCCTGCACCTGTTGCGGAAACAATATTCTGCGTATCAAGTGCCTGACAGATAAACTCTCTGTCTGCCCAAACCTTTGCATCAAGGTTAAGTCCGGGGATTGCCGCAATTCGCTCTGTATTGCCGGTGCGGATGTAATATCCTCTGAGTCCGCACTTTATTACAAGAACACCAACACCCATGTCAAGGAGTTTGTCGGAAAGTTTTGTAAGTTCCTCGTTTGTCATAACCTCGATAATGTCACGGCCTGCCGCAAGAGCGTTCAATTCATCGTAACGGGCACGGTCGAGCATTAAGAGAAGTTCTTCAAAACTAGGCACGAAAATATCAATATAAGGCATAGTGTCAGAGAGGATTTTGTTCCAATCCTTCTGGCCTGCAGGTGCGGTGGGATCCGGCAATGCCATATCAAGGGATACCGCAGTACCGCCGTTGTGAACACGGGACACGATTTCTCTGAATAGTTCCGGACGCTCGTACATATTTTTCATAAGCGGCGGGTAACCGAAATGGAAAATACGGCTCATCTCTGCCGCTTCATAATCCACGTCTTCGGGAAGAAACAGGTCGTTTGTGCCGGTATTGTGGAGGAAAATTCTGTCATTTCCCGGAACCGACAAAACGATTGAATAAGAAGTGGAGCCCTCTGCCCCGCTGTCAATTTTCTGCGTAAGGTCATATTTGTTGAAAAGGTCACGGATAGTATTGCCGAAATCATCGTTACCCACACGGGTGTTTACCAAGGTCTTAAGACCAAGGCGTGATGCAACCGCACCGGAGTTTGAAACACTTCCGCCGAGTGATAAAGTTGCACCGCCAACCGCGATAAGTTTTCCCGCACGAAAAACGTCTCCCAACGCTCTTTTTTCTTTCGGGAATGCAGGTGTAATGTCAAGGCATACGTGGCCACAGAACATAATATCGTATTTTTTCATAATATACCTCCTGAAAAAGGTGATATAAACAGTATACTATCTTTTTAAACTTTTTGCAAGAAAAAGCGTATTGACACCCTTCTTTTTATCAAATAAAATATAAATATAATATATGGAGGACAATATATGAAAATTAAAAACATAATTCTTTGGATAACCACGGTGGCCATTTCACTTGTGTATCTTTTTGTAGGGCACAACATTGCCGCACGTGACTTGTCCGTTCTGTCAAATGAAGGCTCCGTGGCATCAGAGGCTAAAGTTCTTTCCATTGAGGATACAATTCACGACTCTTTCTCCCTTAGCGGCAGCGAGGAGCAGGCCAATGTGACAACCATATTTACCTGTAAAATTTTAGATGGTGACTATAAAGGCGATACCGTACGTGCCATTCAAACCGAGGATGCTTTTGCACCGATTACCGAAAAAGCGGTGGAAGAAGGAGATAAAATCATCCTTTTAAACTACCCGTCGGAGGAATTCGGGGTTGAGTGGGTTTTCGGCAATTACGTACGTTTTGACCTGCTTGTAATTTTTGCGATTTTCTTTTTTATTCTTATTCTTATTTTCGGGCGTGGCAAAGGCGTTAACACAATCATTTCCCTTGCCTTTACCTGTGCCGCGATCTTTTTAGTTTACATACCGTCTATTTTAAGCGGTTATAACATCTACGTTTCAACGTTTATAAATTGTACCTTCATAAGCCTTATGTCGCTTCTCCTCATTACCGGATGGAGCAGAAAAACCGCAGCAACCGTCTTGGGTTGTATGTTTGGTTTTTTAGTTTCCTCTCTTCTTTCCATGTTTTTAAGTTCGGTTCTCCATCTTACCGGATTTGTAGATGAACACTCGGTATATCTTACCTATCTTCCCACTGCAACGCCTATAGATTTAAAGGCTATAATCTTTGGCGGTGTGGTAATCGGCTCATTAGGTGCGGTAATCGACGTTTCCATGGATATTTCCTCCGCACTTTTCGAACTCCGTCGTCATGCGACCGATCTCCCCTTTAAATCACTTGTAAAAAGCGGTATTTCCATCGGTCGTGACATCATCGGCACAATGGCAAACACCCTCGTTTTGGCATATATAGGAAGTGCTCTTTCAACGGTTTTACTGCTCACCACCTATGCGGTATCCATACACGAACTTTTAAACCGTGAAATGATTATTGCAGAACTTCTTCAGGCACTTGTCGGAAGCACGGCAATTCTGCTTACCATCCCGCTTACCTCAATCATCTGTGGATTTATGTATTCAAAAAAAGAAAAAGATGAAGCAGTTGAGGATATTGAAATTCAAAGAAAAACACCGCAATAAGTTTGTATTGCGGTGTTTTTATTTTATCATTGCAAAATTCGACAGATTGGTATATATTAAATTGTGTAAACTATAATTAAAGAGAGTGATATTATGGACTTCAATCCTAAAAATAAAAAAGCCTTGGGCAAGTGGCTGGTCAGCCTTGTCACCGTGTGTATTCTTATCTATCTTGCAGTTAAAAATATCTCGGTTGTGGCATCCGCCCTTTCCTGGTGCCTTAACCTTGTTATGCCGATCCTCACCGGTGCGGCGATCGCTATAATCTTAAATGTTCCTATGCGTTTTTTTGAAGGGCATCTTTTTACCAAAACAAAGAAGCCTCTTCTGCAAAAACTTCGCAGGCCCGTAAGTTTTCTCCTTGCACTTATTATGATTCTCGGTATACTTGCCGGCGTAATCCTACTTGTTATTCCGGAACTTGTAAATGCGATCGGCATCGTTGCCGATGCGGTAATTGATTTTGCCAACAAGATAAAAGGTATGAGCAGAAGTGATATTGCCGCACTCCCCTTCGGTGATCTTCTTTTAAAGGTGAATTGGAACAAACTTCTCTCCACTGCGGAAACCTGGCTTAAGAGCGAGGGTGGGGCTATCGTAAGTACCGCCTTTGTCACCCTTACATCACTCATCGGCGGAATTTTAGACTTCTTTATTGCATTCGTATTCGCAATTTACTTCCTCTTCGGCAAAGACAAACTGCGAAGACAGGCACGTCGCCTTATCACCGCGTGGCTGCCTAAGAAGTTTTCCGTATGGTTTATCCATGCCGTATCCGTCGCTAACGTTAACTTTCGTAATTTTATCTCAGGCCAGTCTTTAGAGGCGGTTATTCTCGGTGTTCTCTGTATAATCGGAATGTGGATTCTGGGACTTCCTTATGCCCCTATGGTCGGTGCCTTAGTTGGTGTTACCGCCCTTATTCCCGTTGTCGGTGCCTTCGTAGGTGCTATTGTCGGTGCTTTTATGGTGCTTACCGTGTCACCAATCAAGGCGGTCATCTTCCTCGTTTTCCTCATTATTTTACAGCAAATTGAGGCTAATCTCATCTATCCCCGTGTTATGGGTAGCCGTGTAAATCTCCCTGCAATGTGGATTCTTGCGGCAATTACAATTGGCGGCGGAATTTACGGTGCGGTTGGAATGCTTCTTAGCGTACCCATTGCTTCAACGCTTTACATTCTTCTTAAGGAAGCGACGATTAAGCGTGAAGCGGCACTTAATAATAAAAAATAGTATATTTTCGGAGATGAGTTTATGAAACAACTCCTTTTGATACTGAACCCGAAAGCAGGGCTTAAAAAGGCAGCAAAGAAGTTGCCCGATATAATCTCTGTCTTTAACCGTGCAGATTTTGACGTGCATACCTACATTACTACGCAAAGCGGGGATGCCATTGATGCGGTGGCAAAACTCGGTAAAAAAATGGACCTTATTGTATGTTGCGGCGGCGACGGTACATTTAATGAAACGATAACCGGTATAATTCGTGCGAAACTTGACGTTCCTTTAGGATATATCCCCGCCGGCTCTACAAATGATTTCGCAAATTCCCTTAATTTAAATCAGAACATAGTAAAATCGGCAGAGCAGATAGTGGCAGGCAGTATCCACGAGTATGATGTTGGTAAATTTGGTTCCCGCTATTTCTCCTACGTTGCCTCCTTCGGTATGTTCACAAAATCAAGTTACGCAACGCCGCAGGAACTCAAAAACACTTTAGGCCATATGGCGTACCTGCTTGGCGGAATAACCGAACTTTCAAAAATCCGCCGTGAAAAACTGCGGATAGAACTCCCCAATGAAGTGCTTGAGGATGAATATATTTTCGGTGCAATCTGCAATTCCACAAGCGTTGGAGGTGTTCTTACCTTAGATCCAAACGTTGTGGATATGGCAGACGGCGTATTTGAACTTCTTTTAATCCGTGCACCGAGAAACATAACCGAACTTAACGAATGTATCCTTTCACTTTTAAATCGCACGTATGAGTGTAAAATGATTACTTTCCGAACCGCTTCCACTCTTAAAATCTCCGCCTCCCCGCAAATGATGTGGACTTTAGACGGTGAAATGGCAAACGGCAGCGATGAAATCAAAGTGGAAAATCTTCACAACAGAATAAAACTTATACATTAAAAAAATCCCCTTGAGTTTTAACCTCAAGGGGATCTGATTTTTTATTAAAGTCCTAAGAATTCACGCATAACCTTAACGGTATTTTCTGCATCCTCAATGGTGCCCATTTCACAGAAGATACGGAGGAGCGGTTCAGTACCGGAGAAACGTGCGATAATCCAACCGCCGTTTTTAAAGTATACCTTAACACCGTCCATATAACTTACCTTCTCAACTTCACAAGCAAATACGGGAAGTTTCTTCTCATTAAAGAGAATGTTATGAAGTTCTGCTTTTTTCTCAAGAGAGAACTTTGTGTCAAACTCCGCCATTTTGCACGCACCGTAACGTGCATAAATATCAGCGAGGAGTTCAGAGAGTTTCTTCCCTGTCACACAAACCATCTCAACAAGAAGTGCAGATGCGAAAATGCCGTCTTTACCCTTAATATGACCTCTGATAGTAAGACCGCCGGAGGACTCACCACCGATAAGCGCATCGGTTTCCTCCATCTTACCGGAAATATGCTTAAAGCCTACCGGAACCTCATGACAGGTCTGACCGAAGTCTTCCGCAATTCTGTCAAGTACGTGAGTGGTTGCAATATTACGGACAACGTCACCTCTCCATCCCTTAACACGGAGGAGGTAATCATAAAGAAGTGCTAAAATTTCATTGGGATGAACGAAAACGCCGTTTTCGTCAATAATACCGATTCGGTCAGCGTCGCCGTCGGTACCGATACCAAGGTCATATCCCTCTTCAACAACCATACTTGCAAGTTTCTGCAATGTATGTGCACTGGGAGACGGAAGTCTGCCGCCGAAAAGTGCATCACGACGGTCGTTGATAATATCAACGTCGCAACGTGCGGTGATAAGGATTGTCTGAAGTGCGGTCTTAGAAACACCGAACATCGGATCGAGAAGGATACGCATATTCTTCTCACGGATAATATCCATATTGATCATGGAAATAATGCTATCCATATAATCGTTATAGAGGTTACACTTTTTGATGATACCCGCCTTTACACCTTCGTCAAAAGACATACTCTTTACGGTAACACCCTTTGCAATACGCTCCTCGAAAGTTGCGGTAATCTCTGCATCCGCATCACGACCACCCTCGATGAACACCTTGATACCGTTATACTCTGCCGGGTTGTGACTTGCGGTAACTGCCATACCATAGCGGGTGCCCATAACCTTAACGCCGTACATAACAAGAGGTGTGGGACATATTTTGCCGATGTAGTGAACGGTAACGCCGTTTGCAGCCATTACCTCAGCTATCCACACCGCTGCGGTGTCGGATAAGAATCTTCGGTCATAACCGATAACAATACCGGTCTCCTGAGCATTATTTTCAATAATGTCGTCTGCAACCGCCTGAGCAAGAAGTGTAATATTTGACTTGATAAACTCGTCACCAATTATTGCACGCCAACCGCCTGTACCAAATTTTACCATATTCTATGTCTCCTCTCTATATTGCGACAATATTCGTCTCCCACGCAGGTATATACGGATAGTGTCTTAAATACAACTTATATTCAGGGTTTAACTGATGAATTAAAATGGGGATTTTAAACAAATCCTCGTTTCTGTGATATACCGCACAGAAAATGCATGGCTTATTCTGTGCGATTGCTTCCTTCGCACCAAGTAGTGCCTCATACTCTGCGCCCTCAACGTCTAACTTTATGTACGTTACAATATCACCTGACAGTACGGAGTCGAGAGACCTCATATCAATAAGAGTCTCGCCACCAACCTTTGAATTTCTTCCACCCCGTGTTGCAAAAGGTAACTTCGTATCTTCACTCCAGGCACCGGCGTTATACGCCTCAACACCCTCGGTCTTTTTAAGTAATTTTTTAAAGTTTTTTGCATCCGGCTCAAGAGCGATTATTCGATTTGCCGCCGCATACTGTAAAAACTCACGGATAGTGTCACCGTCGTACGCGCCGAGATCTGCATACACCTCATCACGCCCTAATTTAAGGAGGTTGTTATACACCTCATCCGGTGTGCTCTCCATCTCCTTTAAATACTCGATTTTACCGGTGATTTTATACCTTAAACTATACTCAAAAACACGCTTTGAAAGGTCGTCTGCCATAAGGGCATACGCCTTTTCAAATTCCTCCCGATATGCGTTGAAATATTCAAGATCAAACGCACCCTCGCCAACAACCGGCACATCGGGGGCGTAGAGTTCGTAATTTTTACTCATTTCATAGAGACGATTCATTGTGGGAGTATCGTGCACTCCGAAGGCAACAAGAATTATAAAATCCTTATACATTTCGCAAATCTCTGAAAATTTGCGGACTTTATAACCGTTCCAACTGTGTCCTCGAACAAACTCATCCGATGCAAAAATCTCTTGCACCATGAGGTTTCTCTTACTAAGTTCCCCTATAATCTTTTCCGCACCGTCGCCCATACCGTAGAGCATAATGGGAAGATTTGCACTTTGGAGACGGTCCCAGACGCTTATTTCTTTTTCAACAAAATCAAGCATATTATGCCCCCAAAAGTTTAATTGCCGTCTCCGCAATAAATACCGCAATGGATGCAAAAACAGCAACGGTAAGCAAACTCTTCTCTTTATATGCCAAAACTACCGCAACGAGTGAGCCGAAAATTGCGGCGTATACATTTCCCGTTGCATAGAACACCGCAGGAAAGGTCATCGCACTCATAACCGCATAGGGTACGTAAAAGAGAAAGGATTTTATAAATCTGCTTTTAATTTTACGGGTAAAGAATGTAAGCGGCAGCATTCGGATAAAATACGTAACACCTGCCATAACAAGGATACCCAGAATCATATATACGTTACTCTGCATCTTCATCCTCCTTTATGGGGAAAAAGTATGCACCAAAGGCGGCAGCCAATACCGTTGAAATTATCATTGCAAATCCGCCGGGTATCGAGTCAAGATATGGCACCCAATAGAAAATGCAACTTAAAACAATGGCAAGTGATACAACCTTCAAAACAGGCTTAAACTTCTTTGCGGGAGGTACGAATATGGCGATAAACATACCGTAAATTGCAATGCCGAGTGCTGACGTCACGGAGTCCGGCAGGATATTTCCTGCAACCGCACCGAGGAAAGTGCCACCCGCCCAACCGAAATATGGAAGACAGGCAAGACCTGCAAAATATTTGCGACCAACCGCACCTTTTTTCGTACTGCTTACCGCAAAAATTTCATCGGTTACCGCAAAAGACATTGCGGCTCTTGTTCCTCTTCCCAATTTTTCATCCACTTTCTGTGAAAGGGACAGTGACATCAGGGCATAGCGTAAATTTATGATTAATTGGGTAAGTGCTATTTCAAAGAATGAACCGTGAGTAAGCATAACCGAAAGCCCCGCAAGTTGCCCTGCCGAGGTCATATTGGCAAGTGAAATCAGAACGGTAATAAATACCGGTACACCCGAAGTGGATGCAAAGATTCCGAATGAAAAGGACACGGCAATATATCCAAGTGCTATAGGTATACCATCTTTTAGTCCTTTTTTTAAACTGTTTTCCACGATTTATTCTCCTGAATTTTAGTCAACAATAGAATTTGCAATATTGGTTGCGTGGTCACCTACACGCTCAAGATTTGACGCAAGATCGGTGAAAATCATACCCATACGGGGGGTGCAATGATTCTTTTTAAGACGCTCAATGTGACCGTTTGCAAGAACTTTTTCCATTTCGTCAATCTTCTGCTCAAGAGGATAAATACCCTCTAAAAGTGCGGGGTCGCGTGTGCGGAACGCTTCCATTGCAAGTTCCAGAATTGCCTTAACACTCTCGTACATTTCTCTTATCTCCGCAACACCGTCTTCGGTAAGTTGTGAGTTACGCTCGATAATAAGTTTTAAGTAGTCGTTAATGTTGATTGCGTGGTCGCCTACACGCTCGATATCATTTACAACGTGGTAGAAACCGCTGACAATAATCGTCTCGTGTTCGCTTAATTGATATTGGTTGAGTTTTACGAGGTAAGTTGTAATTTCATGCTCTAAGAAGTTGATTGCCGCTTCGCGGTCTTCAATTTCCTCGATTTTGCTTTCGTCTTTATTGGTAAACGCTTCAACCGCACAGGTTAGGTTTTCGATTGCAAGGCAGCCCATACGGTCAATTTCCTTTGCAAGTTGTCCTACCGCAATGTTAGGAGTGCTTAAAATACGCTCGTCAATAAAGTGGAGACTCATCAACTCGCTATTCTTATCTTCACCCGGTACGATGAGGGTTGAAAGTTTAACGATATACTTTGTAAACGGCAAGAAGATGATTGTACCGAATACGTTGAATATAGTATGCATTGCGGCAATCTGCATCATAGGATTGTTCGCAAAAGCATTTTTGACAATTGACACAAGGGGAATAAACTGAATTAAAATGCCGAATATCGCTGTATCCATAACCTTCATTGAAAGGTGCATAATAGCGGTACGACGTGCATTTTTCTTAGTATTTATAGAGGAGATAAGGGCGGTGATACAAGTACCGATATTCATACCCATAAGGATATAAACCGCACTGTCAAGACCGACAAGTCCGCCGGCTGCAAATACCTGAAGAATACCGATGGATGCGGAAGAACTCTGAACTGCCGCAGTGAAGATAGCACCTGCAATAATCGCAAGAATCGGGTTTGACATACCGATCATAAACTTCTGGAAACCTTCGATCTCCGCAAGAGGCTTTAAGTTGTCGCCAAGTAAGGAAAGACCTACGAAAAGAATACCGAAACCGAAAACAACCTCGGCAATCTGTGACATTCTCTTTTTCTTGCTCATGGAGCAAATTACACCGATTACGATGAGAATGGGGGCATATTCCATAATATCAAGTGCGATAATGCCCGATGTAATTGTGGTACCGATGTTTGCGCCAAGGATAATGGGTACCGCCTGGAAGAGGTCCATAAGTCCTGCATTAACAAAGCCGACAACCATAACGGTTGTTGCAGAACTTGACTGTATAATTGCGGTAAAAAGTGCACCTATAAGAACACCGATGATCTTATTTTTTGTAATTTTTTCAAACAGGGTTTTGAGCTTACCACCTGCTACACGCTCAAGGCCATCGCTCATCATTTTCATTCCGTAAAGGAACATTCCCAGGCCGCCAAGCGCCATTAAGATATTTGCCAGTTCCATACTTTACCTCCGTATTTTTCTATACAAATTCAAATCTTTCACAAGTACCATTTTACATTGATTTTTTACAGTTGTAAAGACATTTTTCACCATAAATCCAAAATATTTAACCCCTTGCAAAACCGTGTGAAATATTGTATTATATACCTATAATTATATTTGGTGGTGTTACATTTGAAAAAGATAAAGGTAATGACCGTTTTCGGCACACGTCCTGAGGCGATTAAGATGGCGCCTCTCGTCCTTGAACTTTCCCGTCATCCGGAGATCGAGCCGATTTGTTGCGTAACCGCACAACATCGTGAAATGCTTGATTCTGTCCTTGATATATTTAAAATCAAGCCGGATTACGACCTTAATATTATGGCTCCACGCCAGACTCTTGCAAGTATTACAACCAAGATTTTAAATGGTCTTGACGGCGTACTTGACGAGGCAAAACCGGATATTGTTCTCGTTCACGGCGATACTTCTACTACTTTTGCAAGTTCCCTTTGTGCATTCTATCATGGTATTTCGGTTGGTCACGTTGAAGCGGGACTTCGCTCCTTCGATAAATATTCTCCCTTCCCTGAAGAGATTAATCGAAAACTTACCGGTAATATCGCAGACCTCCACTTCTGCCCTACAATCAATAATGCAAACAACTTAAAACGTGAAAGTATTGACGGTGAAGTATTTATTACCGGCAACACGGTTATCGACGCACTTAAGACAACCGTAAAGGATAATTACACTTTCCATTCCGAGGCACTTGCGGATATCGATTTTGACTCTTATCGCACAATTCTCCTTACTGCACACAGAAGAGAGAATTACGGTGAGCCTATGGAAAATATTATGAATGCGGTTAAAACCATTGTGGAAACTCATCCCGACTGTCAGGTAATCTATCCCGTGCATCTCTCCCCTGCCGTTCGCGATACGGTTTTCCCCATATTATCAGGTGTTGACCGTGTGCATCTTATCGATCCTATCGACGTTGACGATATGCACAACCTTATGGCACGAAGCCACCTTATCTTAACCGACTCCGGCGGTCTCCAGGAGGAGGCTCCGTCTCTCGGCAAACCGGTTCTCGTCCTCAGATGTGAAACCGAACGACCTGAGGCGGTTGATGCGGGCACTGTTAAAATTGCAGGCGTTAAGTATGACGATATCGTTGCACTTACAAACGAACTTTTAGATAACGATGAAGCATATGACGAAATGGCCCATGCGGTTAACCCCTATGGTGACGGCAACGCTTCTGCTCGTATTGCTCAGGCAATTATCTGGAAATTTAACGGCACTTGCGACAGACCGGAAAATTTTAACGCATAAATTTATGAGAGGAGAATCTGCCTTATGCGAAAACCGCTTTCTTTTTCACTTGTGGCATTGATTGCGTTTTTTATGGTAATTGGCGTGATACTCCTCTTTTCTTTTGTCGGTTCATCTCACCAGACGCCGGATCTGCCGTCAATCCCCGATGACCGTGAGGAGTCCGGTGACACGCTCGACTATTCCCGTGTTGAGATAAACAAATCCAACGTTTTAGACATCGTTTCGGCAATGCGTCGTCCCGATGCGTATTACGTTGAAACAAAAAGCGAATCTTTCTTTGACGCTACCTCATCGGTTTCCCTTCGTCGCAGATGGGTGCGTGACGGAATATCACGAATTGATATTTTAAACACCGGCGGTGCGGTCACAATGAGCACGATATACACCGACAGTACCGTATATTATTGGACACCGGGTTCTAACCGTGTTCTCACAATGTCACGAGGTAATTTTACCGCAAATGACGAGCAGATGATAATGGACTATAACTCCCTTTTGAAGTTACCTAAAGACAGCATCATCGATGCAAAACTCTCTCGAATAAGCGGTGAGCAGTGCATATATGCGGAGGCTAAAAACTCCTTCGGCTATATCGAAAAGTATTGGATTTCTACACAAACCGGACTTCTTATTTCGGGCCAGACATTAAAGGACAACAAGGTTATATACTCTGTATCACTAATTGACCTTGACCTTACCCGCCCGGATGACTACGAATTCACACTTCCCAACAGAACGGTTATAACAAAATAAAA
>JAFYQP010000044.1 GCA_017559855.1 Clostridia bacterium
CATACAAGCGTCGTGGTCAAGAGGCTCACCCTGCGGCACGTGACCTTCAAGTGCGGGATCTCCCTTTTTGAGATAAGGAAGTCCTGTTTCCTGCTTGATTGTTGTCATTTCAAACTGCATACGCCCTAAACGGAAAAGTTGCCCCTTAAAGCCCACGGAAATCCATGAACGACTTGCAAGTCCTAAGTATCCGTTGTGGCGTTTATAATTTCTTATCCAAAGTGCTGTGTCCTGAAGGGTGTGGGCAAGAATATCCATTGACACGTTGTGATCTTCAAAAATCTTGATTGCATTCTCTAAATTGCGGATACCGACTAAAATGTAGAAAAGCCCGTGATATGCGTCATTTGGCACGCAGGCATTAAACTGTGTCTCCACCTGCTTATGATCACGATTTTCCACGTAAATCTGATTATACGCATCAAGTAAGTACCCCGTGAGTGTTTCATCGGCGTCAATTTCCGCCTGAATGGCAAGAAGTTCTTCCATTTCCTCATCGGTTAATTTTAAAAATTTATTTGCCTGAGTTAAGTTCATCGCAAAGACTCCCATTATGTTTTTCTTAATAGTAGCAAATATTTTCCCTTTTTTCAATAATTTTGCTATCTTTTTTTATTTATTTATGTTATCATCATAATTAGAAAGGCTAGGTGTTTTATTATGAAAATTTTATATAGCCGTGCCGTAAGCGACGGTGCGATTTTAAAAGACGGTGCACTCGGCGTAAGTGACGGTCGTTTTTCCGCAGATTTATCCGGCGAGGTGCTTGATTTAACAAAGTATACCGTATGTCCCGGATTTATTGATATGCACACCCACGGTGGCGGCGGCATCGACAGTATGAAGGCAAGTGAAGAGGAACTCGACAAACTCTCCCTCCACTACGCTTCCTGCGGCGTTGCAACCTTTAACGCAACAAGTGTTACCGCATCTCTTGATGACGTTGTTGCCGCAATTCATCGTGTTAAAAACGTTATGAAGAAGGGTACGTCCGGTGCCGTCCTCAACGGTATTTATCTCGAAGGTCCGTACCTTAATGCAAAATGCCGTGGTGCTCATGACGAAAGCCTCCTCAGAGCAATAAACATCGACGAACTCAAGATGCTTGTTGACGAGGGCGAAGGTGCGGTTAAGGTTGTTACCTTGGCACCCGACCTTGAGGGTGTTTGTGATGCGGTTCGTTATCTCCGCTCACGCGGGGTAAAAGTTTCCCTCGGTCATTCTCCCGCAACGGGCGATGAAGCAAACTCCGCAATCGATGCAGGCGGCAATATCGCCGTACATACATACAACGCAATGGCACCTCTTAATCACAGAAACGTAGGGCTTTTGGGTATGTCACTCATCCGCGACGACGTATACAACGAACTTATCTGCGATCTTATCCACGTTTGTCCTGAGGCAATCAAGATTGTATATAAATGTAAAAATCCTCGCAATGTCGTTCTTATTACCGACTCTATGGATGCGGCTAATATGCCCGACGGTGAATATATGCTTGGCACTCTTAAGGTTTTCGTTAAAGACAGCATTGCACGAATTGAAAACGGTGCTCTTGCAGGTTCTACCTTATGTTCTAATATCGCACTTAAGAATGTTGTTAACACGATCGGTATTCCTCTTGAGACCGCAGTGCTCGGTCTTACATTAAACCCGGCAAACGCATTGGGACTTACCGATGTAGGTAGCCTCCAGGCAGGTTTCAGAGCACATCTTACCGCATTGGATGATGACTTTAACGTTGTTCTCACAATGGTTGACGGCAAGATTGTTTACGACAAGAGATAAATTTTCAAGGCCGAGGGGGTAAATCTCCCTCGGCTCTTTAAAAGGAGTTTTTTATGTTACAGATGGCCCTTCCTCTCCTACTTGTGGTGGTTTCAAATACCTTCTATCACATTATTGCAAAATTCACCCCCGAAAAGGCAAGTCCTTTTCTCTCCCTCACGGTAACTTACGTAGTTGCCGCAATTCTTTCCTTCTGTGCTTTTTTACTTGCAGACGAAAGAAAAAGCCTTATCGCAGAGGCATCAAATTTAAATTGGACATCCCTTGCTCTGGGTGTGTCAATCATCGGTCTTGAACTTGGATATATTTATTTCTACCGTGCAGGTTGGAAGGTAAGCATCGGATCATTGGTAGCGAATATCGCTCTTGCCTGTGTGCTTTTACTTGTGGGACTTTTACTTTTCAAAGAGAGCATCACCCTTCGTCAGGTAATCGGTATTATCGTGTGTGCACTTGGACTTGTTTTAGTTACCAAATAATTTTTTTGATTTTAGGTGTTGACAAATCAGGTTTTTGTGATATACTATGTAATACAGTTATGCGGGAGTGGCTCAGTGGTAGAGCGTCACCTTGCCAAGGTGAACGTCGCGAGTTCGAATCTCGTCTTCCGCTCCAAAAAGACCAAGTTTCCTTGAGAAACTTGGTCTTTCTTATTTACAAAAACCCCCGTTGCATTCGCAACGGGGGTTTTTCTATTTCGTTAACTTTTTAAAGGATGCGGGGTATTTTGCCTCCAGTGTCAACATTGTATCCTTGATGGGATAGTAAAACTCCAAAATATTTGCGTGGAGTGCAAGTCTTCCGATAGGTGAAGTTTTTGCACCGTATTTTTTATCACCTGCAATAGGGTGTCCCATATCCTGCATATGCACACGGATTTGATTTTTCTTACCCGTTGCAATCTGCACACGAACCATACTGTACTGTGCACCCTCACGAACTACCTCATAATTGGTAACCGCAAGGTCACCACTCTCCGCAGAATACACAAGATGAGTGCGAGTTTCACGAAGATAGGATTTTATCGTGCCCTTGCTCTCCTTCGGTCTTCCCTCTATCACCGCAACGTATTCACGGCGTGACACATTCTCATTCCATTTTTCCTGAAGAGCAAGTTTTACCTCCTCACTCTTTGCCACGACAAGGACGCCGGAGGTGTCTTTATCCAGACGATGAACTACGAAAACTCTTGCTTTCTTGTCCTTTTTCTTCACATAGTCGGTAAGCATATGATACGCTGTGCGTTCTTTTTCCTTCTCATTTGCGATGGAGAGCAGTCCTGCAGGTTTATTCACCGCGATAATATTCTCGTCCTCATAGATAATTTCAAGTTCACGCTCTTCCTTACCACGGCTTTTTTCCCAGATTATTTCAACTGTCATTCCCTCTTTCAGAGGAAAATTATGGGCGGTTCTAACCTCACCGTCAACCGCTACTTGACGGTAGGTAAGCAGTGCTTTTACGTTATTTCTCGACTGACCTTTTAAATTTAAAAGTAAGAATTTTAAAAGTTCGCATTCTTCATTTACCGTTATAACCGTATTTTTCTTCATTTTATATTCCTCACATCCATCGAAGTCCTTTTGGATAATGGTTTTTGAGTATTCCGCCACTAACTTTGCCCCAACCCAAAGGATATCCCTTGTAGGTAACCAAAGTCCAGCCGCCCACGCCATTGCATGGCAGTGTCTCACCTTTCAGGTACGAAACCACCTGCTCATCCATTAGTTCAAACGTGCGTTTTACATCCTCTCGTCTACTTGCCAGTGCCAGAGCGTGGGCGGGTTCAAAGCGATTTTTCTTCACCGTGCCGATATGCACTCCGTTTCGCACAACTTGTATGCCGGTAAAGGCACTTGGTGCAATAGGTGCTGCGTACAACTCAGCACGCACTCTGAAAATATTCCCGCCGACGGGAGTATTAAGCGTTTCCGCCATAAATGCGGAAAACTCTGCACATTCCTCATTTATGCCTTGCGGCACGTTTGTTACACAATGCTCTCCCGATTTTTCAAGAAGTGCTGCAAAATGTCCCTCGCCTCGGTCTTTATGCGGCCAGATGCGATAGACTTTTTCATCTACAAGTCGCATACCGAGTTCATTTATCAGACGGTTTACAATTTCCTCGTCCTCCTCCCGTGCAAAGGTGCAGGTTGAATAGACAAGCCTTCCGCCGCCCTTTAACATTTTATACGCACTTTGAAGAATCTCCCATTGACGATTAGCACACATTTTTACGTTGTCCTCGCTCCACTCGGAGATTGTGGCAGGATCTTTTCTGAACATTCCCTCGCCGGAGCACGGTGCATCCACCATAATTTTATCGAAGAAATTAGGGAATCTTTCCGCAAGTTTATCAGGATACGCTGATGTGACCACGGCGTTTTTAACGCCAAGTCGCTCTATATTCTGTGATAAGATTTTTGCACGGGCGGGATACGGCTCATTGGCAATTAATAAACCCTCGCCTTGCATTGCCCCTGCAATCTGAGTGCTTTTCCCGCCGGGTGCGGCACAAAGGTCTAACACAATCTCTCCCGGTTTTGCATCAAGAAGGGATGCGGGAAGCATTGCACTCGGCTCCTGCATATAAAACAGTCCCGCATCGTGAAATGGAGTTTTGCCCGGCCTTGCATCTTTAGGATAGTAGTATCCTCCCTTGCACCACGTCACCTCTTCAAGTTCAAAGGGAACTAACTTTTCAAGTTCTGCACCGTGGATTTTAAGCGGATTGGCACGTAATCCTCCGTTTGGCACTTCATCATATGATGCAAGAAAAGCATCAAATTCTGTACCTAAAATTTTCTTCATTCTGTCTGTAAATTCTTTCGGTAACACTCTTGCATCACATCCTTACCTTGAAAAAAGCCTCGGAGATTTACCCCGAGGCTTTTAAAATTTTTATGGTTTAGCCGAAGTACTTGCTGTAATCTACGCCGACCTTCTCTGCGATCATACGCATCTCTGCCTCGGTCTTCTCGTTAACCGGAATACCGTTTGCAAGTTTCTCCTTAGTAGACTCAAGTTCCTTCTCACCGTGGGTGTAAATACGGGTCTGACCTGCAGCCTTTTCGCTGTTGCGGAGTTCTTCAAGAAGAGTGCTCATACGTGCACGCATTTCCTTCTTGTCGCCAAACATACCGTAGTCGATAGCCCAGAAAGACTCGGAAGTATCGCCGTTACCGCAGTGGGAAACGTGGTTGGAGGTAACGCCACCGGAAAGGATAGCGGTCATAACCTCAACGATAAGACCTAAGCCGTAACCCTTGTGGGAACCGGTAGCCTCGGAAGAACCACCGATCGGAAGGATACCGCCGCCTGCTTTTGCGATGATGTTCTGGATAACCTCACCTGCATTGGTGGTGTCCTGACCGTTAGCATCAACAACCCAACCCATGGGAAGCGGAGTGCCCTTCTTGTTGTAAACTTCAAGTTTACCACGGGGAACAACGGTGGTAGCAACGTCATAGAGGAACGGTGTGGGATCTGCCGGCATGGAGAATGCGATCGGGTTGGTACCGAGCATTGCGTTCTTGCCGTTGGTGGGGATCATGATAGCCTCAGTATTGGTGAAGCACATACCGATCATATCAGCCTCTGCTGCCATTCTTGTATAGTAACCTGCGATACCGTAGTGGTTGGAGTGGTTAACAACAACCGCACCGAAACCGTACTTCTTTGCCTTCTCGATTGCCATGTTCATAGCCATTTTGGAAACAACCTGGCCCATAGCCATCTTAGCATCGATTACCGCACTAAGGGGAGTTTCATGAGTGATAACCGGCTCAGCCTTGGGGCAGATACGTCCCTCTTCGATACCGTTGTGGTAACGGATAAGACGCTGAACACCGTGAGATTCGATGCCGTAAAGGTCAGCCATAAGGAGAACGTCGGTGATGTCCTCAGCCTGGGACTGGGTAAAGCCCTCACCCTTCATTACATCGATACAGTAAGCTTTTAAATTTTCATAGGAAAAATTCTTGTATGCCATGATTTTTTACCTCCTAAACTATGTTAATTAAATAATATAATATTTTTTCAAAAAAATCAATATCACATTTAGACACCTATTAAAAATTTTTTATCCAACTTGTCGCTATTTTCCACAAAAGTACCATTTTTATTTGATAAAAACAAGTGTATAATAGTTTCATACCATATGAAAGGAAAATTTAAATTGTCATTTATTATCGATGCACATGCACATATATATCCGGACAAAATCGCAGTACGTGCCTCTAATTCCATCGGCGAGTTTTACAATATGCCGGTTGGTTTTGACGGTACGATAGACCATCTGCTTGAACTTGGAGACGAGGCAGGGGTTGATATGTTTTTGGTCCAATCGGTTGCAGTCTCCCCCAAGAACGTTCTTAGCATCAACAATTTTATTGCCGACTCAGTAAGGGAAAACCCCGACCGTTTTATTGGTTTCGCCTCCCTGCATCCTGAAATGGAAGGCGTTGAGGATGAAGTTGCCCGTGCGAAATCCATGGGGCTTAAAGGCGTTAAACTTCATCCCGATATTCAAAAGTTTAACATTGACGATAAGATTGCATACAAGATTTATGAGGCGTGTGAGGGCGTATTACCCATTTTAATTCACACGGGCGATCACCGTTATCTATACTCCGATCCAAGACGTGTGCCTCAGGTACTTCGGGATTTCCCAAAACTTAAACTTATCTGTGCCCATTTCGGCGGCTGGTCGCAATGGAACGAGGCGGAAAAGCATCTTGCTGGACTTGAGGGTGTTTGGGTGGATACGTCGAGCAGTATGTACGCCTTTTCCCAAGAACGTGCAAGAGATCTTATAAACGCCTTTGGCGAGGACAGGGTTATTTTCGGATCGGATTACCCAATGTGGGCACCGGGTGATGAAATAAAAAACATTGAACGGTTAAATCTTCCCGAACGGGTTAAAAGCAAGATTTATTATAAGAATTTATCCGATTTACTTGGACTTAAATTATAGTCTTATCTTCTTATCACTACATGTAAGTCCCCGTTTTCCGTGAGAGTTGTTTTCTGCAATTTATTTCTGAATTCGCTATCGTCTTCATCTTCCCACTCGACGATAAACATCTCTCCCGAACCATCGGCATAAATTACCGTGATATTGACAATGTCCGAATACTCTGCGATTCGGTCAAAAAGAGTTTTGTTCCCTTGAAAAAACACGTGTTCCATATTTGAGTCCAATAGCCTCTGGACGCCGAGCACCTCTTTTCTCAAAACAAAGTCAACCGACTTTTCTTCAATGCCGTAAAGAATCCCGCTGTCCGACTTTTTATGGTCGTATGACTCAAAATACTCTGTTGGGATTTCAATATAGTCTATATTCTCAAATGTTATTTCTATCGCCTTAATAGTTTTACTCATAAAACCTTCTCCTTATATGCCCCCTTCGGTTAAACCGAAGGGGGTGTTTAAATTACAAATCAAAGTCGGAATACACTTCTCTGAAATATGCAAACAGTTCCTTGTATCCCATCAATAACCGTCCGGGGTGGCACATTTCAAGATATATTCTGCCGCAATGAACAAAGTATCTTGCCCCTGACGGGAGCGACTTGTCACACACGTTATGTGCCTCTTTAATGTAGTGATAAGTCCCGCAGCAAACGACAAGTTCAGGGGCTATAATGTCAATTTCCTTTTGGGTATACTCGTAATAATCCCTTACTGATGCGGTAAGTTTTTCATACAACACTCCTTGGTCGTTTCTACCCGTTCCGTGCTCCTTGCTTAAATTTACAACCGCAACCTTGCTTAAATATTCCGCTATGGAATCGTCAATTTCGCCGTCAATCAGACATTCTGCAAAGCGGGTGTCGGGTTTGCTCATTAACTTTATCCACATGCAGAGCACTTTCCACATCTGCCCCAGCGGTGCACGTCCTTCCGCTGCTTTTAACAGATTTTCACGAATGTCTGCCTCTTCTTTAGAGTCTAAATTAGCATCTTTTAAAAGGAATACCACCTCAGGGATTCCATCGCCGTAGTTTTCCTCATCAATGATGCCGTCTCTGCAAAAAATGTCAAAGTCAAAGTTATCCTGCCATTCGTCAAATAATTTGTTTAATTTTTCTGTTTTACTCATATCACATACTCCTTTACTTTAAAACCGGCCACTTACGGTAATTGCTGCAACAATAGATCGCCTGATACGTTCTGCTCTCATTAAGTCCCTTATCACCACACTTTGCAGAGTCCATTCTGCTTTTAACGTCTACGTAGTTTAAGCGATTAGGGGTACGTTCACCAAGCCAATACGCACAAGTTGCACAACAGCGGATATTGTTTGTTATCTGTGCCATAATTTTCACACCTCCTTTACATATGCAATTCGTCCCTATATATAAAGTTCGAGAAAATTTAAAGAATCCCTCCTTTTTTCTTCAAAAAAGGAGGGATTCTTATCAATATTGAAACTTTTCCTGCAAGGTGTTGCGGTTGTGATAACTATTTTTCGCGTTGCTTCTTTTGAATGATTTTAAGAATTCTCGGTCGGTTATACCTCTGAATTATAATAAACTGAGCATCGAAAATCATGGCAAAAATTGCTGTTGCGAAAAATATCCAAAACTGTCCCCACAGAAGGGAGAAAAAGATGCTGGTTATCGAGATGATTTCATTCACCCAATGATCAACCTCTGATTTTACCATAACGTCTGCAATTTCATCCAAACTATGCTTTTCAAGGGAGAAGGATTCAGGGTTATATGTAAGTGCCTTGCCCTTCCACTTTTTCACACAAAGCAGTTTGTATAATTTCTTCTCGAATTTTCTTTCTTTAAACCAAAAATGATTTCGGTTAAAACTAAATAATTTTGTAACGTTTCCCATTATGAGCCTTAGCCAGAAATGATACACAATCATAAAGGAAACGATACCTGTCCAAAGCACGGTATCGTTTCCGGTCTTGCCGCCGTAATAAGTATAAAAACAAACACCGGCAACGCATAAGCAAAATGCGATAACAAGATACATAAATATCGCCGACCCACTCACTTTTTTCATATGCTTATCACCTTCGTTTTTAAACGATTCCTATGATACCTAATCATTTTTTTGTGCCCTGAAAGTTAAATCGGTCTCGGAAAAATAAAAATCGGGTTGTAAAAAATATTCACGTAATCTATCAAGTGCAACCTCATACCAATCCAGAGTATCACGTAATAATGTGTCAGACGGATTTTGTGAAGCAAGATGCTCTATGAAGTTTTTTCTTTTCTCAAACTGAGAGCAGAATATAGCCATTCTTTCATATTCATCTTTATTGACTATATCTCTTACCACACTACTGCTTGAAATATTTTCATACCCTGCTTCAAGTAAATGAACATGCACTTTCCGTCCGTAATAATGATCAGACACGCCCGACAAACCTCTATGCTTGTCAAGCATTTTGGCTATTAATCCCTTGTCTCCGTAAGATATAATATTACCATCATCCTGCTCTCTTATATACACCCATCCGCCTTTTCTAATGAACTTCTTCACACGAGCAAGTGCCAACATCGGATCTTTTAAATGCCGTAAAAGCAAGGTTGTCGTCACAAGATCAAAGCCAGGAATATTCTCTTTCTTCATATATTCTTCCATTTTTGTTTCAAATTCGTCAGATTCCAATGCAATATTGACAAATTTGATTCGCTTATCACTATTGTTGGCGTTAGCAATTTCTACTGCCGCTGCATCTCTGTCAATTCCAACAACGCATAAATTTTCATCTTCTATATAACTAATTCTTTCCCTTATTGTCACTCCCTCAGCACAACCGACATCAAGAATATATTTTCTCTCGTCTTCCGTGGATTCTCCTAACATCTCTGTAATGGCGTCTAAATCCGTTTTTAGTGTAAGTTGGCTTTGTCGTTCTATAACTTTTCTCTCATACTCTGAAGCAACGCTGTAACTTGAATGTTCATCTATTCCCTTTTCATAAATTGTAGGGGAAGAGTCCTCGTACAATAAATTGTTCTCTTTTAAATGGTTGATAACAAAGGTGACAAGTTCCTCAACGGTATTCTTCTCAATCAAAAAAGTTTCTAAATTGCGTAAAGGTCTTGGTTTTTCATTACGCGTAATGCTCTCGGAAATGTACGGAACTATAATTCCATTAGGCTTGTCATCTGCTAAAATGTCTTCGTGGAAACTAGACCATTCATATTTTACCCATCTCGATTTTATGTAATCAATCTCTGTTCCAATGACAATCAAAACCGCAGACTCGTCCAATGCCTCTTCTATGGCTTCTTTATAAAGGGAAGAGCCTTTTTCTACCAATGTGATGTTGCTGTAGAATGTTTTTATTCCGGCCTTACATAAACCCTCGTAAACATCATTTGCTATTTGGGCATCTTCGGTTATATTCTGATCGTCATCTGTGTTTTTGAATGATAAAAAGACCATGTGCTTCTCCAATTGCCACACCTCCCGAATGTTATTGTAGTTTCTAATCAATAGCAAATACCGTTTTGTATACTAATTCAGCACAGTATTTAATGCCTTCTGCGGAAAATTCAGAATAATCTTCATGTGTATCGTCCACTGCGTTGGATACGCATTTTATCATTGAGAACGGAACGTTTGCTTTCGTACAGACAACCGCAATTCCGGCACCTTCCATATCCGTTACGTTCTTACCAAAAAGTTCCATCAAATTGTCTCGCTCTTCACCGGGGTCTAAAAAACTGTCGCTTGATGACAGTTTTTTTCTATCAAGTTCAAGGTGGTCAAAAAAGCCGTAATCTGCAGCAAACTCTACCGTGGTTAATTCATCATATTGTCCGGGTTTTTTACCGAATATTGTAAGGTCCATATCGCAGTGAATAACGCTTTCAATATTTACGATTTCGCCCTTTTCAAGATCCGCGCACAGTGCACCCACGTATCCGAAATTTATAACCCTGTCCACTTTGTAAGTTGACAGCAAAATCGAGCAGGCCATTGCCGATTGTATCTCACCTACACCGGATAAGATCACGTAAATATCGGGATAGTTTTCAAATGTGTAGACCGTATTCCCAAAAATTTCATTCGCTATACACTCACCCGCAAGTTCTAACAAGTGGTTAAGTTCTTTTTGCATAGCAACAACAATTCCAATTTTCATAACATCCACTTCCATCCTAAATCATTTCACTTTGACAACAATGCCACACACTCGCAATGGCGGGTGCGGGGGAACATATCAACCGGAGTTACGGTTTTTGTTTCGTAGCCTATCTCCTCGAACAGTTTCAAATCCCTTGCAAGTGTTGCCGGATCGCAGGAGACGTACACGACTCGTTTCGGGGCGATCTCCCCTATCGTTTTAATTAAGTCGGGAGTGAGACCTTTTCTCGGCGGATCAACCACAACCACGTCTGCACGTACGTTGCGTTCTTTAAGAGTCTCCGCCGCTTTTGTTGCATCACCGCAAATAAATTCTGCATTTTCAATTCCGTTTAGTTTCGCGTTTTCACGTGCATTCTCAACCGCTTGGGGGATAATCTCAACGCCGATTACCTTTTTTGCATGTCGTGCCAGAGCAAGGGTTATCGTACCCGCACCACAATATAAATCGAGCACTGTTTCATCCCCCGTAAGTTTTGCCTTCTCAATTGCAATACCGTAGAGTGTTTCCGCCTGGTCGTGATTTACCTGATAGAATGCGTGGGGTGCTATGGCAAAAACGTTTCCGCAAAGAGTGTCAATAACATCGGTCTCACCGTAAAGCGTTTCAAGTGTCTTACCTAAAATAACGTTGGTGTTTTCTTTATTGTAATTTAAAAGGATTCCGCTTGTCTCAGGATGCTTTTCTTTTACTCTTGCAATAAGTTCATCGCACATAGCAGGCTTTTTCGTAACAATCAGGCAAAGCATGGTGTTTCGCACGTAGATATGACGCACCACACCCTTACCCGTCTTTTCCTCATACGGCTCTATCCCGTAATCACTCATCCATGAAAGCACTGTTTGTGCCACTGCATTTGCAAAATGCGACTGAATTTTACAGTCGTCACACGGTACAATATCATGACTGTGTGTACGATAAAAACCACATACGCATCCACCTGATTTCCCCACGGGAAACTGTGCTTTATTGCGGTAGTGGAAGGTGTTTTTTGCACCTACAACCGTCTCCACCTTAAGGTCAAGACCGCCGATACGGGTGATTACGTTTTGCACCTGCTCTTCTTTAAAGCGGAGTTCCTCCTCATATGCCATATGCCAGAAGTCGCAACCGCCACACTTCGGAAAAACCTCACAAGCACTCTCTATCCTGAACGGAGATGCTTTTTCCACGGATACAAGTTTGCCGTAGGCTATATTTTTATTTACCTTAAGAATTTTAATTTTGCATATTTCACCACGGATTACGCCCGGAACGAAAACTACCTGCCCATTTATTCGTGCAACACCCGCACCGTCGCTGTTATATCCGCTTATTTCAACATCATATTCCTGATTTTTCACCGGTTGCATTCAATCACCTCGTTTGATATTTTTAATTTTATCATTATTTAAAAAAATAGTAAATAACATCTTCTAAAATGATGAAAAAAATGGTATACTGTCTATATACGGACTTTCAAAGGAGAAATGTCACTATGATTACAAAATTTCAAAAGTTTTTAAATGACGTTAAAAATAAAACCATATCTGTCCTCGGTATGGGCGTAAGCAACACTCCTCTCATCTACCTTCTCCTCAATGCAGGTGCAAAGGTTACCATACGCGATAAGGCAGAGCGAGATAAACTCGCCTCCGCTGCAGATGATTTTGAGAAACTTGGTGCAAAATTCATTTTAGGCGAAAATTACCTTGAAGGTATTACCGACGAGGTTATTTTCCGCTCACCCGGCATACATCCCGCCCTTCCTCAGATTGAGACTGCGGTTAAAAATGGTGCATATCTTACCTCGGAAATGGAGATTTTCTTTGAAGTATGCCCCGGTAAAATTATCGCGGTTACCGGAAGCGACGGCAAGACAACAACCACAACCATTATCTATGAACTTTTAAAGGCTCAGGGCTTTGATTGTTATGTGGGAGGAAACATCGGTACTCCCCTTCTGGACAAGACACCTGATATGGATGAAAATTCAATCTGCGTCCTTGAACTTTCCTCATTCCAACTTATCACCATGCAAAAAAGCCCGGACATTGCTGTTATAACCAACATTACCCCCAATCACCTTGATGTACACAAATCTTATGAAGAATACATTGAGTCGAAATTAAACGTAATAAAACACAACAAAAATTGCAGAATCATCTTAAACCGTGACAACGACGAGACCTTTGAGGTATCAAAGGAATACCCCGCACATCTTTTCTCCCGCCGTTTTGATACGGAATACTGTTTAAAGGACGGCAAGATCTATGCAAATGAAGAGGCGGTTATTGCAATCTCTGACATCAAAATTCCCGGCCTCCACAACGTAGAAAACTATATGGCGGCACTTGCAGCGACCGACGGCATTGTTGACCGTGACACCTTCCGACAAGTTGCAAAGACCTTTAACGGTGTTGCACATCGTATGGAACTTGTCCGTGAATTAAACGGTGTACGATATTACAACGACTCCATCGCATCAAGTCCCACACGCACAATTGCGGGATTCCACACCTTTGACCAAAAGATGATTTTAATCGCAGGCGGTTCTGATAAAAAAGTACCCTTTGACGAACTTGGTCCCGAAATAATAGACCACGTGAAGGCACTTGTTCTCATCGGCAAAACGTCAGATAAAATTGAGGCCGCAGTACTAAATGCAGACGGTGCCAAGCCGCCTATATACAAGATGGAGACCTTTGAGGCAGCGGTTAAAAAAGCACATGATATTGCGGAATCCGGCGACATCGTTGCCCTGTCCCCCGCATCTCCGTCATTTGACTTATTTAAGAACTTTGTTGCCCGTGGCAACTACTTTAAGGAACTTGTAAGTAAACTTTAGGATGTGAAGTTTTGAATATTTTTGAAACAATAGAAAAACTCAGTGCTCACCCTGCGGTATCCGGTTTTGAAAACGCAGGCTCACGCCGTGCCGCAAGTCTTTTGGAACGCTACGCCGATAAGGTCACAACCGATGCACTCGGCAATGTGATAGGCATTCGATACGGTCAAAAGAAAAATTCACTTACCGTGCTTTTAGATGCTCACATTGACGAAATCGGCTTTATCGTTTCCGGATATGACGGCGACTTTTTAAAGTTTGAAACGGTTGGCGGTGTGGACGTTCGTATGCTCCCCGCCCGTGAGGTAACAGTTCTTGCCAAAGAGCCGCTCTTTGGTGTAATCACCTGCCTCCCGCCACATATTCAGACCGCAGAGGAGATGGATTCATCCATTCCCAAGGACAAGTTATATATCGACCTCGGCATTAAAAATCCCGAAAAAGTTGTACCGATCGGAACTCCCGTCGTATATAAGGCGGACTGCGTTAAACTGCAGAACAACTTCATTTCCGGCCGTGCACTTGATGACCGTGCAGGTTTTGCCGCACTTCTCCTTACCCTTGATAATTTAAAGGGCAAAAAGTTAAACCTTGACGTTGTAGTTATGGGTAGTGTGCAGGAGGAAGTGGGTTGCCGCGGTGCAAAAGTCGGCACGTATACGATTGATCCCGATATCGCCATCGCGGTTGACGTAACTCACGGCACCACTCCGGATGCAGGGAAGCCCCGCACCTTTGACTGCGGTAGCGGTACTGCTATCGGTATTGGTCCCAACCTTAACAGATCGGTGTCCGATGCACTTAAAAAAATAGCAAAAGCAGAAAAAATCCCCCATACCCTTGAGGTTATGGAGGGAGAAACCGGAACAAACGCATGGCCAATTCAGGTAAGCCGTGAGGGTGTTCCCACCGGACTTTTATCCATACCGCTTAAATATATGCACACTCCTTTTGAAACTCTTTGCGAGGATGATGTTCGTGCAACCGCAAAACTTCTTACCGAATACATTCTCCATTTAAGTTCGGAGGTGGCACGGAATGCTTGATATGTTGAAAACCCTTTGCATGCTTGACGGAGTTTCCGGTTGGGAGGACTCTGTTTCAAACTTTATATTTAATGAGGCTAGTAAATACGCAGACGAAATCTCCCGTGACTCAATAGGAAATATTTTCGTTTTTAAAAAGGGCAAGAGCCCTACATCAAAACCCCTTATGGTCTGTGCCCATATGGACGAGGTTGGCCTTATTATAAAAAGCATTACCGACGACGGCTACCTTAAATTCGGTTTCATCGGCGGCGTGGACAGGCGTGTCACTATCGGTAAACGCGTTAAAGTTTGCGGCAAATACCCCGGCGTTGTAGGCATTAAAGCGGTGCACCTTTCCACAAAGGATGAACGTAAGAGCGTCCCCAAAACCCAGGATTTATACATTGATATCGGGGCGAAAGATAAAGAAGATGCGGAAAAATTGGTATCCCTCGGCGATTACGCGGTCTTTGACAGCGATTTTACCATTTTCGGTGACGGGTATGTTAAAGCCCGTGCACTTGATGACCGCATAGGATGTGCCATTATGCTAACTCTCCTCAAAGAGGAACTTGCATTTGACACACATTTCGTCTTTACCGTACAAGAAGAGGTTGGACTCAGGGGTGCGACCGTTGCTGCATATAAGGTAAAGCCCCACTCCGCACTTGTTATAGAGGGCACAACCGCAGCAGATATTCCCGAAATGGAAGGTGCTATGCAGGTGTGTAATCTTGGTGCAGGTCCGGTTATCGGTTGCATGGACAGAAGCACTATTTACGACAAGGAGTATCTTGCAAAACTCTTCGCTTTAGCAGAGGGTGCGGGAATTTCCTGCCAGACAAAGAAACTTATCGCCGGCGGCACAGATGCGGGTATCATACACAAAAGTATAAGCGGCATCCGCACAACGTCTATTTCCGCACCGGTGCGATATATCCATTCACCTTCAAGTGTTGCCTGCATTTCCGACATTGAGGATATGCATACCCTTGCAAGGCTTTTCATAGAAAATTGGGAGGTGTAAATTATGCCTGAATTTTTTGATATATTAAAAGAACTCTCATCAATCCCGTCACCCACGGGTAGCGAAAAAACTTTCGCCGAAAAAATTGCGGCGATTGCAAAACCCTTTGCTGATGAAGTGCGATTTGATGCACTTGGAAACCTTATTGTGCGTAAAGTAGGCATCGGTAAGAAACTTATGCTCTGTGCCCACATGGACACTATCGGCATGCTTGCAACCTATGCAGACGACAAAGGTTTTATCCGCTTTGGGCCGCTCGGCGGTCTTGACACATCCGCACTTTACAATATTCCCGTAACCTTCGTAAACGGAGTTGAGGGTGTTGTCTCTGTTGATACCAAAGTTCCCGCAAAAGACCGTAAGACCAGTAACTTCTACATTGACATCGGTGCAGAAAGCAAAGAGGATGCACTAAAAAAAGTTCCCATTGGCACCCCTGCATATTTTAAGGGAGAGGCAAGAAAACTAGGTGAGTTTAAGGTAAGTGCACCTTATCTTGACAATCGTGCAGGTGTGATTCTTCTTCTCATGTTAATCTCCGCCTTGCCGGAGACCGACTATGACCTGCATTTTGTTTTCTCCGTTCAAGAAGAGGTTGGACTCAGAGGTGCTAAGGTAGCGGCATTTGACATTGAACCGGATTTTGCCCTTGCAATAGACGTTACCGACACGGGTGATCTTCCTGAAACCGACATTATTATGGACGTTAAACTCGGTCACGGTTGTGCGGTTAAAATTATGGATCGCTCGGTTATTTGCCATCCGAAAATCACCTCTGCTCTGCAGGAATGTGCTGAGAAGTCTGGTATTCCCTATCAGAACGAGATTATGACCGACGGCGGTACGGATGCAGGTGCCATTCACTTATCGGGCGGCGGTGTTATAAGCGGCGGAATAAGCATTCCCACTCGCTACATTCATACCCCTTGCGAGGTGTGTGACCTGCGTGATATTGATTCAGCATACAAACTCTTAAGGGCGGCAATTGAAAAAAACATTTTCTTTTAAAAAATAAAGCGAGTAGTGGAAAATCCCTACTCGCTTTTTATTATTTCTTTTCACTTTTTACGGTGGATGAGATTATGTACTTCGGTCTGCCTTTGATTTCCTCGTAAATACGGGCAATGTAATAGCCGATGATGCCAAGACTTATCATAATTATACTACCGATGAAGATAGTTATGATAATAACAGTTGTCATACCTTCAAGTGCTCTGCCGACTATTTTATCAATAAGTGCCCAAATTCCGAAAATAACGGAAATAGTGAGCATTACAAAGCCCAATACGGTTACCGTCTGCATAGGTGCGGTGGAGTATGACGTAATATTGGACATTGCATATTTTACAAGCCCTCTTGTTGACCACTTTGTTTCACCGTCAACACGGGGTGCTACGTCATATTCGACGGTTATTTTATTATATCCTACCCAATAGGAAATCGCCCTGAAGAATCCCCGCTCCGGCATTTGATTAAGCACGTCCACAACTTTTCTGTCCAGCAGTTTAAAGTCCGAGGAATTGGTCATATCAAAACCCGCCATGCGGCTTATGGCTGAATAGAAAATTTTTGCACCAAGTCCGTGCATCTTTTTTTCATCACCACGCTCACGCTTTATGCCCTCGACAATTTCGTACCCCTGCTCCCACAGACGGTACATCTCGATTATCTTCTCCGGCGGGTGTTGAAGGTCACAGTCGATTACAACCGCACAATCACCGTTCACCGCCGCAAGACCTGCGGAAATTGCAGATTCTTTGCCGAAATTCCTTGAAAAGTGAATTCCCACAATATTACCTTGTGTGGAGGCAAGTTCTTGTATTTCTTTATAGGTGTCGTCCTTTGAGCCGTCATCTACGAAAATAAATTCGCCTTCAATATTATTTTCAACAAGCAGTGCGTGTATCGCATCATGTGCCCGCTTAACGCATTTTTCCTCGTTAAATGCAGGAATAATTACGGATAGCATAAAATCCCTCCTCAAAGTTCCATAACAGAGTCAAACTCCGCTTTTCTGTTATCGGATAAATAGAACTTATCAAAAACCGTGTTTTTAAGGTTGTCTGCTTCCACATATCCGGGGTGAAACAGAACCTCAATATCCATACGCTCTTTTTCCGCTTTTTTTATAAATTCAGGCAGAACTTTTTTAACTCTTTTCCCGTCCATCTTTCCCGAAAAAAGGATTCCGAAGAAAAGGGCGGTAGGTATCTTAAAATCTTTGGTATGTTTTTTATTTATCGTCCACAGAAATTTAAGAAGCCATTGTTTTATAACGTTTATCCCGCTATATGTAAAATAAAGTGACGGTGTTTTTATAAACGGAAGTGTCGGCTCCGCCGGAATACGCATATATTTTACATCAATTTTCTCATTACGCAAAGCCAAAATCAGCATCTCGAACACACCCGGAATCATATGAGTATGTTGGTGACTGTCAACGCAAAATGCCGTACCGGTGGGCAGGATACTTTTCCAATACTTAACCTGTGCCAGAATCTCGGTATAAACTTGTTTTTTAAACTTTTTGCCGTCAAGTAAATTCAGTTTAAGAAGTCCGATAAAGGTGTTTTTGAATTTTCCGTTTTCATCTACAAGAAGGGTGATTTCATCGGGATTTGCAAGGCATTTCCCCTCAACAAGGTTTAAATGAAGGGAAATCATTGTGTTATCGGGTAATTTCCCGAGGTCAACCTCGCCGAAATTCGGGAATACACTTACCTTGTTGATAGCACCTTTTTCAACGCATTGCATTATATGAAAGGACGCATCCTCGCACAAGCCGTAATCGTCGGCACAAACGTATATCACTTACTTTTCACCTTCTGCACTAAGTTTAATGACAACTATATCGTCAACAATGGCAATCGAGGTTTTCGACGGCCATTCTTCCATAGCACGTACCTCGTCTCTTGCCATAAGGTTTAACTTTTCCTCACCGCTTAAGAACTCATAGTCCTTTTCGCAGTAATCGTTAAGTGCACTGCACAGTACGCTTTGTCCTACCATCTCATCATCTGCACGGATAATATATCCATCGGTTATTCCGGTGATATCCGGAGTAAGATTAACGCTATATGCGTGGCTGTTATCAAGTGCACCGATTACAAGCACTCTGTCGCACTTTTCGATATCGGGAAGTTCCTCAATTCTATCTGCAATACGAACAAGGACACCATAGGACCTTTCGTATGCCATTTGTGCCTTGTGGTAACTTACATTTGATATAACCACTTGGTTTGCAACAAGCAAAATCGCCACTACAAGTACCGTCCAGCATTTGATGCTTGTATGTACTTCGTTTTCCTCTTCTCCACGCTCGTAGAGCATAAGAAAAAACAGATAAAACGAAGAATAGCCCATGAGCATAAGATTATGGTAGTCAACACTTGCATTTACAAAAGCCAGAGCACCTGCACCGATAACAAGCATAGTGCCCAGAATTAAAAGCACAAAAGCGGTTACGTGCTTCTTGTAAATCATATTTTTCACGACGTATTTAAGATAATATACAAGTGTGAAAACCAACATAAAGGTATTGAGGATAACGTACACGTTAACGCCGTCCGTTAAATCAAAGAAACATTTGACAAAGGTTTCCTTAACAACGTAAAAGGATGCGTGTAAATCAAGTCCTGCAAGAGATACCGTGGAATTAATTCCTTGATAGTCAAGAAGATCGGCGGAAAAAATGTTGAGTAGTACCGTAAGGATACCTGCATATGCCACCATACCTGCAATTCCCGCAATCAAGGCATAAAAACCCTTCTTTAGTATCACACGGAATCGCACGTTGTCATATATTACCTCGTCAATTAACTTAAGCAGAACCAAGGTTATGGTAACGGTTATGTACGCCTGATAAATTCCCGTTGAAAGTGTGATAAAAAATGCACCGAGAACGTAATATCTCACCTTTTTGCGGGTAAGACAAAGTGCTGCAAGTGTGGATAAGAAAAATGCAATACTGTATCCGTCTGCAACGTAGTTATACATCATAACCGAGATAACCGTCGGGAAGGTAACCACTACCGCACCGATTAAAGCGGCGGTTATTTTCTTCTGAACGCTTAGTATCTTACAAATACAAACTGCACCGAGGCCGTGAAAAATTATCGCTATAATACCGTTTAAAAACGGCAGGTCGTAAAATGAAGAGAAAGAGCAGACAACCGGCAAAAACCATCTGCCGAGCCCTATCATATTTTGCGGATCGTACCTGAACACAAGCGAATCCCAATTTGGGAGCCAATTTGCAATTTTATACAGATGTGCAAAAAGCCCCACAATTACACATGTAATAAAGCAAACCTTCCATTGGGGAAGTATTCGCTCATTTATTTTTTTAAGAAATTTCTCAGGCACGTCTATCACCTCTTACGGTCTTCTTTTGATTCTAAAAATATTTTTCTGGTTACAAAATTATATATTGAAACCGCCGTCATAGAAATTATTTTAACTATAACGTAATTGATGGTCGTAAAGGTAATGCCCAGCCATAAAATAAGTTGGTTTAAAAGCAAATCACCTATACTAAGCACTACAAATATAATAAACTCTCGCATTCTGCTTTGATTTTTACCTTTGAAAACAAAAGCCATGCTGAGAACATAGTTTACCACGAGGGACACCGTAAATGAAATCGCAGCAGCAACAAGAACGTCAAAATGCAAAAGTTCCCTTAACAGAACAAGAAGTCCAACGTCTACAATTGAGGCGATAACGCCGACTATTGAAAATTTAATAAATTGCTTAATCATTGTCCCGCCTCACTTTCCGACAATATACATTTTAATTTTATCACACAATGATTACAAAAGCAATGTTTTAAAAAAGCGGTATGGTGTATACACCATACCGCTTTTTTATTATTCTTCGTCAAATGCGTCTTTGCCGAGACCGCAAACCGGACATACCCAATCTTCGGGTACATTTTCCCACGCGGTACCCGGTGCTACGCCACCGTTAGCGTCTCCCTCTGCGGGATCGTAAACATAGCCACAAGGGCAAACATATTTTTTCATAATTTATTACCTCCTTTTTATCTATCTTCTGTATTTGGAGATTACTTTATGCATTGCATCCCAATTTTCTTCCATATCACGGACTAATTTAAATTGTGTTCTGCAACGGTTTAAGTTCTGCTCAGGGTAGTGAATTCTGTAATACACATCGCCCTCTAAGTAGTCGGTCAAGAACCTCATACCATTCTCAAAGGTCATTATTTTTGAGCCCATGGGAAGCATATCGAACTCGCAATCGTTCATAATGTCGCCGCACTCGCTCAAGAAGCCACTTGCGAACACGTCGAAGAGTTCAAGAGAGAAATTCATCTTGGAAAGGTCCGGCTCATCCTCAACGCTTGTAGCCGCACCGAAACGAACCGACTCACCAAAGTCATTTACCAGGAATCCCGGCATTACCGTACCCAGGTCGATAACACAAAGTGCTTTTCTCGTCTTGTTGTCAAGCATAATATTGTTGAGTTTCGTGTCATTATGGGTAACACGGAGGGGAAGTTTTCCCTCACGGTTTAAATCGTGGAGCACGTGGCAATCTGCCTCGTGTGCAAGTACGAAATCAATCTCTGCCTGAACTTCCTTTGCACGGCCCATGGGGTTGAGTGCAACAACCTCTTTAAATCGCTCAAAACGTTTGGGAGTGTCGTGGAATCCCGCAATTGTTTCGTAAAGAGTTTCTGCCGGATAATCTGCAAGTAATTTTTGGAATCGGCCGTAACCTACACCGCTCTGATAAAAATCTTCAGGTGTTTCGGGCAAATCATAGGTTGCCGCACCTTCAATAAATAAATACGCGGACCAATAACTGCCGATAGAATCCTGATAATAATTCTTACCGTCATACGCCTTTACGATATTCATAGTCTCGCGGAGCGGATCACCGCCTGCCGCCTCAATCTTCTTGCGAAGGAAGGCACAGATGCTTTCAATGTTATCCATCTGCTCCCAGGGTTTCTTGAAAATATCGTGATTTATACGCTGGAGAATATAACGATGGCCCTCTTTCATATTCACAACGAAAGTATCGTTGATATGTCCGTTACCAAAGGGTGCATAATCTATCATTTCGCCTTCAAAGGCAAATTTATCAATTGCTTCTAACATTTTTGCGCAACGCTCCTCATGTGTCATTTATATTTCCTCCCAGAGTTTAGCCGGGTATACGCCTGCATCTTTAAGATCACGTATTGCCTTGGTTACACCAGGTCTGTCCTCCTGATAGGTAACGCCGTACCACTTATCCGGAGTTTCCATAACGAGAACGTCACAAAGACCGTCATTTAACATATAACCAACCACGTTGGGGAGGAAGCACTCACTCTTAAGCGGATTTGCAGGAACTTCTTTTTCCATAAATTCATGGAAATAATCATTAAGTTTTCCCATAATGCTTTCTGTAAATGCCCACATATTCATTGAAACAGGGTTGTCAACCGGAAGCGTTATCCAAGTCTCGCCGCCGTCCTCTGTATATGCTGCACCACCGTCTTTTTTCTCAATTCGTGTACGCTCGTTAATTGCGGTGAGCATATGATTCTCGTCCACACGGCAAACGCCGCGAGCAACCGAGCCGTTGTCGGTAAGGGTATTTTTAAGCATATAACCTACCATAGCGTAGTGGAACTTATCCGTATCTTCGGTAGTAGTGAGGAAGTTATAAAGTTTTGCAAATGCCTCCTTGCCGTAATAGTCGTCAGCATTGATAACCGCAAATGGAGCATCGACATAATCCTTTGCAGCAATGATTGCGTGGGTTGTGCCCCAAGGTTTAACACGGCCTTCCGGCACGGTAAATCCTTCAGGAATATTGGTGAGTTCCTGGAAAGCATAACTTACCTGCATATACTTTGCAATACGGTCACCGATAACCTCACGGAAGGTCTCCTCAAGTTCACGCTTAATAATAAATACAACGCGGCGGAAACCTGCACGGTAAGCATCAAAAAGGGAGAAGTCCATAATGATATGACCGTGTTCGTCCATAGCGTCAATCTGCTTAAGACCGCCGTAGCGACTGCCCATACCTGCAGCCAGAATAACTAAAATAGGCTCTTTTTTCATTTTTCTATCCCCTATCTATTCATTGTACCCGTTCGGGTTCTTACTTTGCCAATTCCAAGCATCACGGCACATATCCTCAAGGGTATGAGTTGCCACAAAGCCAAGTTCACGTTTTGCCTTTTCGGGATTTGCATAACATGCGGCGATATCGCCGGGGCGACGGTCGGCAATCTTGTAATTTACCTTTCTGCCGCTGGCCTTTTCAAATGCCGCAACCATATCTAAAACGCTGTATCCGGTACCTGTACCTAAATTAAATGTGAATACGCCCTGATTTTTATTTAAGTACTCAAGTGCAAGAAGGTGACCACGTGCAAGATCAAGAACGTGTATGTAATCACGCACACCCGTACCGTCGGGAGTATCGTAATCGTTGCCGAAAACCGAAAGGCACGGAAGTTTGCCAACCGCTACCTGAGAAATGTAGGGCATCAGGTTGTTGGGAATATCATTGGGGTCCTCGCCGATAAGACCGCTCTCATGTGCACCTACCGGATTAAAATAACGAAGGAGGACAACCGATAAATTAGGATCTGCCTTCGCAATGTCACGAAGCACCTGCTCAAGCATAAGTTTCGTTTGACCGTAAGGATTTGTCGCACTCAAGGGGAAATCCTCGGTAATCGGCACGGTGTGGGGATTACCATACACGGTGGCAGATGAACTGAAAACAATTTTCGGTACATTATATTTTTGCATAAGGGCTACCAAATTAAGTGTACCTGTGATATTATTATGATAGTATTTGTGCGGGAGACTCACACTCTCACCTACCGCTTTAAGACCGGCAAAGTGAATTACCGCATCGAAGGTGTGGGTTTTAAAAATCTCCTCACAAGCATCAATATCAAGTAAATCCGCATTGTAAAAAACAGGTCTCTTGCCCGTGATTTGAGCAACTCTGTCAAGTGATTTTTCAGAACTATTACACAGATTGTCAAGAACGACAACCTCGTCACCCTGCTCCTGCAGGAGAACGCAAGTGTGGCTTCCGATATATCCGGCACCACCCGTAACAAGTACTTTCATTGGGAAAACCTCTCTTTCCGCTATATCTCATTACATTATAACAAAGTTTTTTTCAAAACACAAGCAAAATTACAAATGAAAGAAGGCTTAATTTTATGATTAAAGCAGTTATTTTCGACCTTGACGGAACCCTTGCAAACACTCTGCCCACGCTGTGTCACGCAGGAAACACCGCTCTTTCTGCCTGTGGTTTCCGCAAAGTGCCGATAGAGCGTTATCCGCTTCTCGTCGGAAACGGTGCGAATAATTTAATTGCAGGACTTATAAACGTTGTAAACTCCATACCACCATTCCCCGGTGAGGTGGAAATGGTAAGGGCGGAGTATGACAAAATTTATGCCGCAGATCCCCTTTATTTAACCGAAGTTTATGACGGTATGCACGACCTTATCGCGTCTCTTAAGGAAAAGGGCATCAAATGTGCCGTGCTTTCAAACAAGCCTCACGATATGACTTTGCGTGTTATCGACGGACTTTTCCCAAAGGGTACTTTTGACGTAATTTTCGGTCAAAGGGAAAACGTTGCAAAGAAGCCGTCACCCGAAGGAGCGTTGGAAATTGCAAAAACATTGGACATTTCACCGTCTGATTTTCTCTTCGTAGGCGATTCAGGTGTTGATATGCAGACCGGCAGAAATGCGGGGATGACACCGATTGGTGTGCTTTGGGGATTCAGGTCAAAAGAGGAACTTATCTCATTTGACGCGGCACACTTAATCGAAAAACCCGAAGAATTACTTTCTCTTATCTAACATTTCCTCCATTGAGGAATTGAGTTCCGCACCTAAAATTATGATAATACTTGCAAAATACACCCATAACATAAGAAGAATTACCGCACCGATTGTACCGCTTAAAATCGAGCCTCGTGCGAAATAATTTACATATGCAGAAAATCCGTAGGTGAGTAAAATCATTCCCAACGTTGCAAGAAAAGTGCCGGGGAAAATATGGCGGAATTTGACTTTTTTATCAGGTGTTATCTTGTATACAAGTGCAAGGACAAAGAATAAAATCGCAACTAGGGATGCCCAACGGCAGACACCGAGTATTATTATAATAAGTTTTGGAATATTTGTAATCTTCACTATTTCCACAAGGAAATCCTGACTTAAAGTAATAAAAAGTATAATAATTACCGCAACAATTCCCGCCGCAATTACGTAGAGCATAGAGTAGAAAATATTTCGGACAGGATGTTTACTATCCCCTGTTCCGTATGCGGTATTTATGGAAAAAGCAAGGGATCTTACGGATTTTGATGCAGAAAAAATCACAACAACAACCGCAATTGATATAAGTCCCACGCTTTGACTGCCCGATACCTGCCGGACGTATCCTATTATAAGTTCGGCAATTTGCTGCGGAAAAACAGGCTCTAAAAGCAGAAACAACTTATCTGTTGAAATATTGAGGGATGCGATAAGTGCGTTTAAAAACACCAAAAATGGAAAAAGAGAAAGTAAAATAAAAAAGGCAAGTTGCCCACCCACACGGGATACGTTATGGTCAAAAAATCTTGTAACCATGGTTTTAATAAGATATTTTACCTTACCGTCATCAGGTTTTATTTTAAATTTATCCATTACCCTCACCTCACTTATCTATATTATACAATTAAACTATAAAAAAGTATACATAAAAAACAGCGGTGCATACGCACCGCTGTTTTTTCTTGACTTTTATGTATGAATAGTTTATCATATGAATATACATTCATATATTTGAGGTGATATTTATGGCTCACAATCACGATGAAAAACTAAAGATAGCGGCGGCAAATATGCCGAATGACAGAGTTCTTTTTGAACTGTCAGATTTATTCAAGGTATTTGGTGATACTACAAGAATGAAGATACTCTTTTCCCTTTTTGAGGGCGAACTTTGCGTTTGTGCGATTGCGGAACTTTTAAAGATGGAGCAATCGGCGGTTTCGCATCAACTTAAAATATTAAAGAATGCAAATCTTGTTTCCTTCCGCCGTGAGGGAAAAACAAATTGCTACTTTTTAGCGGACGAACACGTTAAAAGCATTATCGCACAGGGACTTGTTCACATTGAGGAGGAAATATGAAAAAGTCAACTAAAAACATGCTGTTCGCATTTGTTTTAAACTTTTCATTTTCAGTTATTGAACTTATTGGCGGACTTTTTACCAACAGTATTGCAATAATGTCCGATGCACTGCACGACTTCGGCGACAGTATTTCCATCGGAATTGCCCTTGCATTGGAGAAAAAGTCGGAGAAAAAATCAGATGCCGTCTTTACCTACGGTTATGCCCGATTTTCGCTATTAGGTGCACTTCTTACCGCACTTATCCTTACCATCGGCTCGGTTTTTGTGATTTTTAGTGCCGCCTCACGCCTTATTAGTCCTGAGGAGGTAAAAGCAAATGGTATGCTTTTCTTTGCGATAATCGGTATTGTGATAAACGGTCTTGCCGTATTTAAAACCGCAAAGGGTGACAGTTTAAACGAAAAAACCTTAAATCTCCATATGCTTGAGGACTTACTTGGTTGGGTTGCGGTTCTTGCAGGCGGGATTGTAATAAAAATTACCGAATGGTACTTTATAGATCCGATTTTATCGCTTATTATCGGTATTTTCGTTTTAATTCACGCAATCGCTCATCTTAAAGAGGTGTTTTCTGTATTCCTCGAAAAAGCACCCTGTGATGTTGAAAAAGTAAAAGCAAAATGCCTTGAAGTTGAGGGTGTGCTCGACGTGCACCACGTGCATTTATGGAGTCTTGACGGAAACGCTACCCTTGCAACCCTACACGCACAAATTGAAAAAGACTCCGATTATGAGGAGGTTCGCCATAAATTACACCATAAACTGCAACATTTAAACGTAAATCACGCCACAATCGAGATAGAATACAAAAAGCGTGAGCACACGGAATGTGTAATCGAAACACATCATCATTGCCATAGTCATTAAAAAACAGCGGTGCATACGCACCGCTGTTTTTTATTATCTTCCTTTATTTTCGTATTCATTGATGACCGCTTCAAGTAAATCGGCTCTCGCATTTGACTTTTTCTTATCTGATTTCTCATCAGATATCTTACCCATTGTGACACAAAGCATGGTTACAACCGCCACGCCGATTGACCAACCCCAACAAGTGGACATTGAAACTTCTGACACCGCCAGAACTACCCACAGGAAACCGCCAAAAAACAAACCCATAATAATACCTAAAGGAATTGCACAACCAACGCCGGCTTGATATGAGTTTTCCGTAGTTGCCCTGACATGTCTACAACGCTCCCTTAAGTAACCTATGTCATATTTTCCTACCTTGATCGCATAAGTGTCAATAAGAAGACCTCCGCTTTGTGAGGCGGAACCTGACATGTTGCTATATTTCTCGTTTGTACTTTTCCAAAGGTCGACTGCATATTTTTTTATCTCGCTATCAGCAAATATTTTTTCTATGCAATCGCCTGCCACATATAAAATGGTAATGATATTTTGCACAGTTGCAATATACCCGGCTGTGTACTGATCTTTTATGGACTGGTCAATTCCGTCGTAGTGGTTTTTCTCATTAAGATATAAAAGATCCACCGCCTCGGTGCATTTCCTCACAACCTCATTTATGCAGGAAAGTTTTTCGCTTTCGTTTTTGTTTATAAGTTGGAAAACGCTTTCAAGGCTATTGGTGATTGATACGGCTGCATTTCCGATTCCTGCAATTTTGCACTGGAGTGCCTTGAAGTATGTAGCGTAAAAATATGCCTCCCAACTTGTGGGTTCCTGTGCCAAAATCATATTATAATACTGTGCTGCGGTCTCGTTGTTACCGTCCTCTCTTGCACGGCGAGCGATTTCATAGAATTTTGCAAGGTCGGCACTCTTGTCAACGGTAACCGTACCCTCAACATTAACCGTACCTTCAATCATCATTTTCTGTGCAGTCTCAGTGGTGTATTTCATGCCGCAACTCTGGCATACGAAAAAGTCGCCGTCTTTTACAAACTCGCCGCTTCCGCACATTTCGCACTGTAATTTCTTCATATTTTTATCCTCCGGTTTATTTTCCTTAATTATATAACACCCTATAGTTGCTGTCAATAACTAACTATAGGTGTTTTATATCACACCGATTTATTGTTATTATAATTACAGATGATGAAAAATGATTGAAAATTTAAAGAAATTACGAACTAAATCAGTCATAAGTCAGCACAATTTGGCATCTGCTATCGGTGTTAGCCAACAATCTATAAATAAATACGAAAATCACAGTGTAGAGCCTGATATAACAACTCTCATTAGTATGGCAGACTACTTTGGCGTCACGGTTGCCTATTTAATCGGCAGGGAAAGTGCCGATGACACTCATCACCTTACCCCGACAGACATTAGCCTTATCCGTGATTTTAAAAAATTACCCCTAAAGG
>JAFYQP010000045.1 GCA_017559855.1 Clostridia bacterium
ACACCATGATACAGATACATAAAATCACTAATATTGTGGTGATAACCATTGATATGACCAAGACCATATCCACCACTTGTATGCTTTCCACTTGGTATTTGCTTTAATGGTATCTTGTGCTTGTTTGCTATTGTTCTATATGCTCTATGGCTGTCTGTAATCAAAACAGTATCTTCTGAAAAATGAGGTACAAGTGTCTTTTCAATATGACTTGCCCATATTCTACCAACACAAACAGTTTGCAAGAAATGATTATTGTTTCTGTCAACACAAGACAAACAACATACTTGTTGATTACTGATACCTCTCTTTTTCTTCTGATGTTCAGATAATTTCTTTAAGACTTGAATGATTTTATCTGTATCCATACGATTTATAGCATTAGAGAGCTTTTCTTGTGATTTCAAATCATCATAATTTACATAGTTAAGCAAATCATTTCTAATTTGTTCTTCATTTACAGTAAGAGATTGTAAAAAAGCACTATCAAAGCCTTGTTTCTCAATATATTCGAGTTTCTGACCATAATTTCTATGAGTGTAAGGTAATCTGCCGAGTGTACCCAAGAAGAACATAGGGTATTTAATATCCTTAAAAGACAGAGGGTAGTAATATTCGTCACTCTCAGCCAAACCCTTGAAATCGTCCTGATTGCTGACGAATTGAAGGAGGACAGAACATATCCTATGTCTATTGTGCAGAACAGTCTGCTTGTTGATACCCAATTCTTTTGCTATGGCACGGCAACTCTCACCCTGTAAGGTCAATTTGATAAGTTCAATCCATTGTGGAATAGATAATTTAGAGCGAAAAACAACTGTACCATTTGTATCTCCAAAAGTTTTTGTGCAGTTCTTACACCTGTATCTCTGCTTACCATTCTTTGTGCCATTTCGGGTATATTTATCACAGTTACAATGAGGACATATAATAGTATCTAAATCTTTATTTGCAGAATAACTCCTACGTTCTCTGCAACATTGAAAAAACACCTTTTCTTCCTTTGTCAACTTAGACTTATCACTTCTCTTTGTTTGCAAAAGAGACATTAGTTCCTTAATCTGTTCGTCAGTAAGGTTTGCAAAAGAGATTTGCTTTTGAATATCATTGAAATCACAATTAAAACCAGTCATAAAAAACTTCCTCCACAAAATGTATTTGTAAAGGAACGTAATTTTTTATGTTAGTAACAATTCTATTTATGCATAATTATATTTAAAATTGTATATTTTTTGTTTATCAATACTCATGTAGGACAGAGACAATAAAAAAATCCCCAACCGTAACGGTTGGGGATTTTTTTATTTACAGTTTGTCAATATCTGCATCTGTTATAAGGTGGAAACCTGCATCTTCAAGCGCCTTTTCAGCTGTAGCGTTGTCCTCAACACGGAGTACAACGTATGCGTGTTTTTCGGTACGTGCCATAAATGCGTAAAGGTATTCCATATTGATACCCGCTTTTGAAAGTACACCAAGAGCGGCGGAGAGTTTGCCGGGAGCGTCGCCGATTTTCACGCCGACAACATCGGTTACTTTAATGAGGTATCCCTCTTCGGAAAGTTTTGAAACGGCGGTTCTCGCATCGTTTACAATAAGACGAAGAATACCAAAATCCTCGGTCTCTGCGATTGAGAGGGCTCTTATGTTCACGTTATTTGCCGCAAGAGTATCGGTCACGGAGACAATTGTGCCCTGCTTGTTTTCAAGGAAAATTGTTAACTGCTTAATTGCCATTACTAAAACTCCTCTCTATATTAACTTGCGTTTATCAACAACACGGACAGCCTTGCCTTCACTACGTGTGATGCTCTTAGGAGCAACAAGGTGAATTGCGGGATTGATTCCAAGCATGGTCTTCATTGCATTGGCAAGGGATTTTTCCATGGCAAGTATTTCGCTGACCTTGTCGGTAAACTGTTCAGGATTCATTTCAACGTTAATTTCAAAAGTATCGTTGTTGTTTACACGGTCAACGATAATCTGATAGTTGGGCTGATAACCTTCATTTAAAAGAACGGTCTCAATCTGGCTGGGGAATACGTTTACGCCGCGGATAATGAGCATATCATCGGTTCGGCCCATAGGCTTTGCCATCTTGATAAAGGTACGGCCGCAGGAGCACTTTTTGCGTGAAAGCACACAAATATCACGAGTGCGGTAGCGGAGTAAGGGGAACGCCTCTTTATCGAGTGCGGTGAAGACAAGTTCGCCCTTTTCGCCTTCGGGAAGAACCTCGCCTGTGTCAGGATCGATAATCTCCGCTAAGAAATGGTCCTCATTGATGTGCATACCGGTCTGCTCCTCACATTCAAAGGAAACTCCGGGGCCGGAGGTCTCGGTGAGACCGTAAATATCATATGCTTTGATGCCGAGTGTTTCTTCTATTTGGTGACGCATTTCCTCGGTCCAGGGCTCTGCACCGAAAATACCCGCCTTCAGGGGAATATCTTCCGGCTTATAGCCCTGTTCTTTAAGACTCTCGCTGATGTATGCGGCATAAGAGGGGGTGCAACAGAGAAGTGTTGCGTTAAGATCCATCATAAACTGAATTTGACGCTCGGTATTGCCCGATGACATAGGGAGTGTAAGACTTCCAACCTTGTGCGAGCCGCCGTGGAGACCTGCACCGCCGGTAAAGAGACCGTAGCCGTATGCGACTTGGCAAACGTCTTCCTTACCGCAACCTGCTGCAACGATTGCACGGGCACAGCAATCTTCCCACAAATCAACGTCATTTTGTGTGTAGAAAGCAACTACACGACGACCGGTTGTGCCGGAAGTGGAGTGGATACGAACACATTCGGATAAAGGTTTTGCCAAAAGGCCGTAAGGATATGCATCACGAAGATCCGCCTTTGTGAGGAAGGGGAGTTTGTGCAAATCCTCGATGCCGTGGATGTCTTCGGGCTTAACGCCTTTTTCATCCATCAGGTTACGATAGTAGGGCACGTTATCATATACGTGACGCACTTGCTTGACCAATTTTTCCGACTGAAGTTTTTTAATATCTTCAACCGGCATGGTCTCGATTTCTTTTTGATAGTAGTGTTTTTCCATTGTGGAGCACTTCCTTTCTGTAGTTTCGGAAATGCGGAAAATAAAAAGCCCTCCGCATTCCGACTTGGAATACAGAGGACGAGATAAATCCCGTGGTACCACCTCAGTTTACCGCTCTTTCACAAGTGCGGCCTTGCAGAGTGTCAAGCAACACTCCTGTTCTGTGACGGGAACACCCGTTGCATCCTACAAGAAGGAGAAAACCCTCGTTCAGTGCACTGCTAACAGGAGGAATTCAATCTACACACCAACATTGTCTTGCACCATGCGACAACTCTCTGAGGATGGATCAGCAGACCTACTTGTTCCTGCTCAAACGCATTTATTAACTGTATTTTACTCCCGTGTTTTTCATCTGTCAAGAGTTTTTTGAAAAAATAATCCGAGGGGACTTTTCCCCTCGGATTAGGTATTTACTTAATGCCCTTGATGCGGTCTAAAGTGTCCCAGATACCGTGCATATACATAATGCCGAGGGCACGGTCATAGAGACCGTAACCGGGACGAACGTTACCCGGACCTTCATCCCAAAGATGTCTGCCGTGGTCAGGACGGATATAGCCTTCGAAACCGCAGTCATGATATGCTTTAACGATTTCGATAATGCCGGTGTCACCGTCACAGTCACGGTGAGAAGCCTCGGAGAAGTCACCGTTGGGGAAATTCTTAACGTTTCTGATGTGAGCAAATGCGATTCTGTCGCAATGCTTACGAACGATAGCCGCAACATTATTGTTCGGGTTTGCACCGAGTGAGCCGGAGCAAAGAGTTAAGCAGTTGTACGGGTCATCAACCATTTTAAGGAAACGGTCGATGTTCTCCTCATTGATGAGAAGACGGGGAATACCAAAGATATCCCATGGCGGATCGTCCATATGTATAGCCATTTTGACGTCGCACTCATGGCAGGTGGGCATAATTGCCTCAAGGAAGTACTTAAGGTTCTCCCAAAGTTTTTCGTGGGTAATTCCCTCGTATGCCTTAAAGAGTTCGTCAAGTTTTGCCATACGCTCAGGCTCCCAACCGGGGAAGGACATATTGTACTTCTCGGTAAAGCCGAGGATATAGTCAGCCATAGCCTTATAGTCGTCCTGAATCATATTCTTCTCATAGAAAAGTGCGGTGGAACCGTCACCAATCTCGTGGAAAAGATTACTTCTTGTCCAGTCGAAAATCGGCATGAAGTTGTAGCAGATTACCTTAACGCCGAACTTTGCAACGTTTCTGATACACTGCTTGTAGTTTTCGATGTATTTATCTCTTGTAGGAAGACCGATTTTGATGTCGTCGTGAACGTTTATAGACTCAATAACGTCCATATTGAAACCGTATTCGTCCAACTGACGCTTAACTTCGGCAATTTCTTCCTCTTCCCAGATTTCGCCCGGCATCTTGTGATGGAGAGCCCATACGATACCGTCGACACCCGGAATCTGCTTGATATCGGAAAGGCTGATTTTATCGTTGCCTTCGCCGTACCAGCGGAATGTCATTTTCATATTTATCGCTCCTTTGTTGTGGCGTTTTTTATAGTATATCACGTTTTATTTTAAAATGCAATCGGTAAAAAACACGCCGTGGGAATATCCTGCACGGCGTGTTTTTTAGATTTTAGAAACTCGCAAGAGTTTTTTCGGCACGGGTGGAACCTTCTTCGGTCAGGACGAGCGTTCCGTTTGCCGCGGAGGTGATACAGTTTTGTGCGAGAGCATAATCAAGTGCGGACTCAAGACATGCGACCACGTTGGTACCCATACGGGCAAA
>JAFYQP010000046.1 GCA_017559855.1 Clostridia bacterium
AGATTTAAATCTAAAATTCCGTTCTGGGATGCCCATTGAACATCGTTTTGCGCCCACTCGCTCATTTTTGCAGTAACGTATCTGTCGTTTCTTACTGCAAAAGCATATGTATGGTCATCTTTTAGATAGGAGCCTTCAAGTGCATGATTAGGTAGTGTTGCACCTTCGTTTGGTGCTAAAACATCATTGTGAATTTTTCCGCACATTACACATGATTTCCAGTATACACGCTCGCCTCTGGAATTTAAACCAAGGTAATATCTGTCCGAAAGATTTCTTTCTGTAATATAGTGGTCAGACGGCTTTGTATCCATATTAAACATATCATCACGTGGAAGTGTTGTGTGGTTGGGGTTATATTCACACTTTCCGCATTTTTTACATGAATAATAATATCTTACCGGTGCCATACAACTCTTCATTGAGTATATACGGTCAGGGGTATACAAAACATCGCTGAAATCGTGATTCGTGCATCTGTTATATCCTGCAGAGGGGCCTTTTTTGTAGGCATCCATAAGATTTCCTGAATAGAGTTTTGTGGTAAATCGTTTATATATACCTTTTTCAGGCAACTTGTCTGCATTTACTTCCGGCACAAATGCAGTCATTTTCTGCGAATCAAGAGAACGTGTTTTATATGGCATTATCAATTCATCACCTGTAAGACCAAAACGGGACTCTTCGTAATCATTGAAGAATTCTTTGGGATTTACATTGGGGCCAAGCCACAATTCTTCAAGATTAGGGAATTCTTGAAGGTAATACGCATCAGGCCATACCGAGGTAACATAAGTATAGTCAAGCACTATTTTTTTGACACAGTTATACTGTTCCCCGCTATAGCCGGAGCATTTATCAATTAATGATTCTCCCTCTTTTATTATAATCTCGGTGGGATACATGGGATATACTGTAACCCATCTTTCGTCCGCCTGCGCCTGAGAGTAATATTTGGTTATATCCACAACGGGTTTTGCTGTTTTACATTCAAAGCTTTTGGTCAAAGTACCCTCTTTGTTATTTTTTCTGTTTATGTCGTAATGTGTCCATTCGCCGTTTATGGCTGCAAGTCTGTTGGCTGCAGCAGGCTGAAGAACCTTATTAACATCGCCTTTAACCTTGAACTCTATCTCTAATCTATATTTGTAGCCCGCCATAAACTTTTTATCGGGTGTGAAAGTACCACTCCAGTTGACATTTGTTATAAGAATATCGGGATGTGAAGTCTGTGCCGATACCACGGGGCTTTCTCCTGCAATTGGTGCTGTTGCGGTAAATTCGATACGCTCCTCTATGCGAGTTGCTTCTTCTGTAAAGGTCTGGTTTGTATCTGTCGCAATTGTACCTGACGACATTGAGTCCTTAACGCCTGCTAAATCTCTTGTGGGATCATCAGCTACTCCTGTTTCTGTAAGTACAGGAAATGTGTAGGTCAAAGTTGCGTGTTCAATACCATCCTTGTATTTAATTTTTGCCTTATAGCCGTTGAGAGTAACATCAATACCCTCTTTTATAACCAATCTGTAGTTTACAACATCCTTGTAGTTCTTAAAGGTAACTTTGTATTCTACGGTGTAAACTTCACCTGCTTTAAAGGTTCCGTCATCGTTAAGAGCACCTGACCAGTTGGTTTCGGTTACTTTAAATCGTGTATCGCCTGTTAATTTAACCTTTCCGGGTTTTTGTCCCACTGCCGGCTCTGTTACCTGTGCATGGAGAACCTTGATTTCCGTTGCCGCAAATACATTTGTCGGCAATATGCTTATCATCAAACATAAGCACAATAGCATACTTAATAACTTTTTCATACATAAATCCTTCTTTCTTTGTAAATATTTTATCTCAACTCATCAAGCGGTACTATACGTTTTGATGATGTAAAACTGGGGTAACGATAATCCTAATACACTTATTTTAGGATTACAAAAAAACACATTCGAGGGCAAGAGTTTTAATTACCGACAAATGTGTTTATATTTTTGAAACATGAAAAAAAGGGCAGTATTACGCTCTGTCTATCTGTAAAAACTTCATCAAACTCAGGCATAGCATGTCAACCCCTTCTTAAAAAATCATATAATGTTTCTGTTAAATTATAGCATATTTTATTGGTTACGTCAATAATTTCACACCATTTTCAGCACTTTGCAATAAAACAGTTTCATAGATTTGACATTGCAATACAGGAACAACTTTTCATCGCATATAACACTATAAAGGCTCAATATCTTTTGCAAAACAAAATGCAACACCTATCTGAATCTACGATTTATATACTTCAAATTATAAATCAAACAAACAAGTATTGCATTTCAGTTTACAATTGAGTGTTCTGAAGCAAAAAATGCACTCTTCAAAGTGCCTTGCAGTTTTGAGATAGAGATTTTTCGTAAATAAAAAGAATAAAAATCAGGTAATACTGACGTATTACCTGATTTTTTGATGCAATATTGGCGGAAAAGATTAGTTCAAAACCGTCTTCTCCCTATACTCAACCGCCTTCACGGTGCTTTTTATTTAAAATTCGCTGTTTTTGTAGAGGTTGTAGTAGGTGCCACGTTTTGCCATAAGTTCCTCGTGGGTGCCCTCCTCCTCGATTCCGTCGTCGGTTAGTACCAGAATCTTGGTTGCGTTTATAATAGTGGTTAATCGGTGTGCAATGGTAAATGTTGTTCTTCCTCGTGAGAGTTCTTCAAGGCTCGTTTGAACGATTCGCTCACTTTCGTTATCAAGTGAACTTGTGGCCTCGTCGAGTATCATAATGGGCGGGTTTTTAAGGAACGCTCGTGCGATACTGATTCTCTGCTTCTGACCGCCTGATAGTTTAACCCCTCGCTCACCCACGTAGGTATCATATCCTTGAGGCAATTCCATAATAAAGTCGTGAGCACTCGCCCTCTTTGCCGCCTCTATAATCTCCTCCTCGGTGGCATTCTCTTTACCGTAAATGATATTCTCACGCACGGTGCCGGAGAAAAGGTAAACCTCCTGTGCCACAACGCCGATATTTTCACGAAGGGATTTAAGGGTAACCTCACCTATGGAAACACCGTCAATTGTGATATCACCCTCGGTAAGATCATAAAATCGCGGTATCAAGTTGCAAAGTGTGGTCTTGCCCGATCCGGATGTGCCTACAAGTGCTATGTGATCGCCTGCATTTACCTTTAAATCGATTTTTGAGAGCACAAAGGGTAAATTCTCGCCATATCGGAAACTGACGGAATTAAAGCGAATATCACCCTTTACATCGCCTATGGGTTTTGCGTTTTCACAGTCGGTAATCTGTACCGGCTCGTCCATAACCTCGATAAATCGCTCGATACCGGTCATACCACGCTGGAATTGCTCTGTAAATTCAACGATTCTGCGGATAGAGGTAAGAAGTGTGGAGACGAAAAGCAGGTATGCGGTGAGGTCGGCAGGAGCAATCGCACCTTTTATGATGAAAATACCGCCCGCAACTACAACCGCAATATACATAATACCGTCGAAAAGTCGTGTGGACGAATGGAATCCCGCCATATAGCGGTACATATTCTTCTTGATTGCAAGGAATTTCTCGTTACCCTGTCGGAATTTCTCCTCCTCAACACCCTCATTTGCAAAGGATTTTACAATGCGGATGCCAAGAAGGCTATCCTCAACCTGTGCGTTTATTTCACCTATCTGGTGTCGTGATTCTTTAAATGCACGACGCATTCTCGTATTGAAATAGGATGCGGAGATGAAAACAAAGGGCATAATGGCAAACACGATAAGAGTGAGCCACACGTTGAATTTGCAGAGGATAACGAAAGCGGCGATGATTTTAACACCGGCTATGAAAAATTCCTCCGGACAGTGATGTGCAAATTCGGTTATATCAAAAAGGTCGGAGGTAATTCTCGCCATAATCTGACCGATTTTTGCATCGTCATAGTATGCGTGGGGCAGCCTTTGCAGATGTGAGAACAAATCACGACGCATATCGGTCTCAATCCGTGTACCCATAACGTGACCAACGCTTGACATATAGTAATATGCGGCGGTGTCGATTATTCTGAGCACCACGTAGAAAATACCAACACGCACAATAAAAGACACGGTAAGTGCTGCGGTGTTGTTTATGCCCAGGTCGGTAATTTCCCTTGCAATAAGGGGAAAAACAATCTCACATATGGTGGTAAGAAAGGCACACATAAGGTCGAGAATGAGTATCCATTTGTATTTTTTAAAATAGGGTAAAAACCGTTTTATCAGTTCACCCGTTTTTATGTTTCGCATAGATTTACTCCTTAAAATTAAAGCCGAGTGTTCCACTCGGCTTTATTCTTATTCAACGATAAAGGATGCAAGTTTTTCTAAAAGTTCATCGCAGGAGTCTGCGTGGATGTGCATTTCAATAGGCTTTGATAAATCAAGGCTGAAAATACCCATAATAGACTTTGCATCGATTAAATAACGGCCTGAAATAAGGTCAACCTCATAAGGACACGCAACAAGTGTGTTTACAAATTCCTTTACCTTTGTAATGGTGTCAAGTTGAACGAATACTTTTTTCATAACAATCTCTCCTTATTTGTTTAATAATAACTTATCCGCATGCTTGATTGCCGCGGTAGCATCCCAGAAGAAGGTCTCTTCGCCGACTAAATCAACAACACCTGCAACCTCAAGTGTCTTTTTAACCTTAGGCTGAACGCCACAGAAAAGAACACATCTGCCCTCTTCCTTAAACTTTTCGCAAAGTTCTAAAAGGGCAACCGCACCGGAGGTGTCAATAAGCGTTACCGCACGCATGGAGAGGATAACGATTGTCTTTTCCTGAATTTCCTCCATGGTAGCGGAGAGTTTTTCGATAGTAGCGAAGAAAATCGGACCTGCGATATATACCATTTTGGTATCACCGTGCTCAGCATTGAGTTCAATACCGTTCTCGGAAAGTGACTTAATGTCAACGTCCGCCATGGTAACGTCGATATTTGCAATTTTGATTACGAAGAAGATGATTGAACCTACAACACCGATGATAATTGCGATGGTAAGGTCGAAAACAACGGTGGAAACCATTGTGATAAGGAACATTACAATACCGGTTTTCATCTTCTTTTTAAACATATAGGTAATGTTCTCCCACTCGTTCATACGCCAAGCGGTTACCATAAGAACACCTGCAAGGGCAGAAAGGGGAACACGTGCCATAAGCGGTGCAAGAAGGAACATTGAGAGAAGAAGAACCACCGCATGGATAATACCGGTAAGACGGGTTTCACAACCGGACTTGATTGCCACCGCAGTACGTGCGATAGCCGCAGTAGCGGGAACACCGCCGAAGAACGGGATTACGAGGTTGCCGATACCCTGTGCTAAAAGTTCACGGTCTGCATTTAACTTCTCGCCCTTCATTCTGCCTGCCGCCGCACCGCAAAGAAGGCTTTCAATCATACCGAGGGCGGCAATGGAAATAGCGGGAGTTATAAACTGTGTCATTTTTGCAAAATCAAATGCCGCAAAGGTAAGGCGGTCATCTGCAATAAGTTTTCTCGGAATCTCGCCGATAGTTGCAACGTCAATGGAGAATACAGAACAAACCACGGTGGCTAAAATAATTGCAATAAGGCTTCCGGGCACTTTTGCACCCCATTTTTTCGGCCATAATACCATTATAAGAATGGTGAATAACGCAACACCTGCCGCCAACCAATTGGCATCAAAACAACCGGGAGTTGTGAAATATGATATAAGTTTTGTTATGGCACTATCGCCAATCGCTTTAACGCCGAAGAAGTTATCCACCTGACCGAGAGCGATAATAATTGCAATACCCGACGTAAAGCCGGTGATAACCGGAGTTGGGATATATGTAACCAACTTACCACATTTCGTAAGTGCCGTAATTATAAGAATTATACCCGCAATAAAGGTTACCATAAACACGCCTTCAAGGCCGTGTTGTGCCACAAGGCCCATAAGGATAGCGGTCATAGCACCGGTAGGGCCGGAAATCTGGAATGATGCACCGGAGAATGCACTCATAATTAAACCGGCAATAATTGCGGTAATCATACCCGCAGCGGCACCCACCATAGGGGGATTATCGGGGCCCACACTTCCTATACCGAAAGCAATGGCAAGGGGAAGTGCAACCGCGGCAACGGTAATACCCGCCATTAAATCCTTTGTAAATCTTTTAAAATCATAGCCTGAAAACTCTTTTTTCAGGTCTTTTACAAATTGTGAAATCACGATATTTTCCTCCATACACATTTATATTTAAATTATAGACCTTTTATACTTTCCGTGTCAACGCATACTTTGCCGAAAATTTGCCCTCTCTCCCCTTTTCATATGTACTGTTTTTATGATATAATCGACAAAGTGAGGTGTAGAACAGTGAAAATTGGAAACGTTACAATTGAAACACCGATTTTTTTAGCACCCATGGCGGGTGTTACCGATATAGCATTCCGCCGTGTCTGCCGAATGGCGGGTGCAGGTCTTGCCACAACGGAAATGGTTAGCAGTCGGGCACTTTTATATCAGGATAAAAAGTCAAACCAACTTATGACGTTAGACCGTGAGGAATCCCCCTCCTGCGTTCAACTTTTCGGAAATGATCCCGACGCCATGGCAGAGGCTGCAAAAATCGTTTGTGAGCGTACAAACTGCTCCATTCTTGATATAAATATGGGTTGCCCCACGCCGAAAATCGTAAATAACGGCGACGGCTCCGCCCTTATGAAAAACCCTGCCCTTGCAGGGGAGATTGTAAAAAGAGTCCGTGCTGCGATAGATATTCCCGTCACCGTTAAATTCCGTAAAGGTTGGGACTCAGGCTCGGTAAATGCTGTGGAGTTTGCAAAAGTTGTGGAGGGAAACGGTGCAGATGCAATAACCGTCCACGGCAGAACACGTCAGGCGATGTATTCGGGCAGAGTTGACCTTGACGTTATCCGTGAGGTAAAACGTGCGGTAAGCATCCCCGTCGTTGCAAACGGCGATATTTTCTCGGTGGATGATGCACGTCGTGCCTTTAACTATACCGGTGCGGATGCGATAATGGTGGGAAGAGGTGCCTTCGGCAACCCGTGGATATTCACACAACTTAAAGCCTTTGTAAACGGTGAAGAAATCCCACCCCTCCCCTCTCTTAAAGAACGACTCGGCATCGCACACGGCCAGATACTCTACGCCGCAGAACATAAGGGAGAGCGGGTTGCAATTCTTGAAGCACGTCGCCACCTTGCCTGGTATTTAAAAGGTGTCCGAGGTGCAAACTTCTATAAGGAAAAAATCTGTCATTTAAACAGTATGGAGGAACTTTCCCGCACAGTAAGGGAAATCGGTGACACGTTGGGAGGATAATTTGTGAGCGAAAACGAACTTGTCCTAAAGGCAAAAAACGGAGATATTTCCGCCTTTGAGACACTTTATGATAAATATAGCGGCAAGGTTTACGGTTATGCTCTGCGTATGACGGAAAATACGGAGGATGCCCTTGATTTGGCACAGGAGGTTTTTATCCGAGTTTATAAATCCCTTGCGTTTTTCAAGGGGGACAGTTCATTTTCCACCTGGCTTTATTCCATTGCATCAAACGTCTGCATTGACTTTAACAGAAGCAAAAACCGCAAAAAAACCGCCCCGCTTGACGAGGCACTTTCCATTCCCGACCTTAAAACTCCCGAAAATGAATTTGAGAAAAAGGAATTTACCCAGGCGATTGCAGATGCAATCTCATCCCTCCCCTTCGATATGCGTGAGGTGATCGTCCTGCGTGAGATAAACGGACTGAGTTACATCGAAATTGCCGACGCTCTTGACCTTGAGGTTGGCACGGTAAAGTCGCGTATATCCCGCGGCAGAGAAAAACTTTGCAGCATTTTAAAGGATTACGGGAACAAAAAGAAAAGTTTTCCGTCTAAAGATGTGAAAGGAGGGCAAAAGTAATGGATTGCACCTATTTCCGCACTCTCGGCTCTGCCATTATTGACGGCGAAGCAAGTGACGTTGAAATAAAAGAATTTAACGACCATATTACAACCTGTCAGGATTGTGCAAAATGGTTTGAGACGCTTAAAATATTAAAAACCGCAGACCTTACAAGTAACGCCCCCGACGTTTTGAAGGAAAGAGTTATAGCATCGGTTAAAAACGAAAATAAAAAGCCCTCGTTTTTCTCACGTTTCCGCTTTACTGCGGTTGCGGCGGCGGTGGCGATTATCGTTTTTGCCGCAAACGGATTTATGTCCTCTGCCCCGGAGGAAATTTCGCCCCAAACGGGTGAAAATTCTCCCGCTGTCGGAAGCAGAATGGTTCCCCCTCCCGACCAAATCACCGTCGGGAACTACACCCAAACCCCCGAAAACATCTATGACAGGGCATTTTCCTATGTAATATACGTAAAAGACACCAATGTTGAAAACTTGCTCAAGGACGTGGATTTTGAAGAGAAAAACGGCTATAAATATTACATTACAAATACAAAATACGAGGAGTTTTCCTCATTCAACCAAGAAATCATCGCACTTAACTTATCCCTTGACGCAGAAGGTCTTGTAATAGTAAACGCCGCAAAATAAGTTTTATAAAGAAAAAGAGCGAAGGCAATTTGCCTTCGCTCTTTTTTAATTTTTACTTGTTGAGGATACGGTCAAGAACAACCGCAACCTCGGCACGGGTAGTATTTGCCTTCGGATTAATCTTTCCGTTTGAACCGGCAATGATACCTGCACCGGTGAGTGTTTCAACCGCCTCTTTTGCATAAGACGCAACTGCGTTTGCATCGGAGAAGGTCGGGCTCTGTGCCTTTTCAACCTTAATACCTGCCGCATTTAATGCACGGTAGATAATTACCATCATATCC
>JAFYQP010000003.1 GCA_017559855.1 Clostridia bacterium
AAGTTGGAATGCTGCATCAGCAGTAATGCTCATGCCTGCGCCGAGGGAGACGACAAGGCATAATGATAATACTAATGATAATACTTTCTTCATTTTCGTCTTCCTCCTATTCAAAGATTAAGTTGGCTTCAACTGAGCCGAGAGTTGTTCCGTTAACAGCAAGTGTTTCCGGAATTTCACCACTTGTCATGATAACGTCTTCGTTATTTAACATAACAAGCTGAAGGTTGGGTGCGTTGTAGATTTCCTTCATAGAGTTTCCCTCCGTTTTTTAAATTTCGCAGATGGAAAAATCTGCGATTTTATACATATACTTATTATACATATTACGAACTCTTTTTGCAAGAAAAATTTAATATTTTTTTAACTTTTGTACATTTGCACAAATACCCTGTATTTTCAATGATTAGCAGGTACAAAAAAACAAAAAACCGACTTGCAATTTGCAAGTCGGTTTCTGGAGCTGTTAACCAGAGTCGAACTGGTGACCTCATCCTTACCAAGGATGCGCTCTACCTTCTGAGCTATAACAGCATTTCAGCACGCTCAATTATTGTATATCAAGCGTGCAGATTTGTCAACACTTTTTTTAAAAAATTTTTAAACAGCCATCATTTTTGAGATGTTGTACATTTGCTGATTAATATCCTTATGCATATTGAGTGCTTCGGTAATGTCAAAATCAGTAATCTCGCTATTGACGTTGCACACAACTCGGTTAGATTTTCCTGCAAGGAGAGTTTCAACCGCATATGCACCCATTCGACTTGCCATTACACGGTCACGTGCAGTGGGAGAACCACCACGCTGAATATGTCCTAAAATGGTAACACGTGAGTCGATACCTGTCTCCTCCTGGATACGACGGCTTACCTCAATTGCGTTACCTACGCCCTCTGCGACAATAATAATGAAGTGAGATCTCTTATTGATTCGTCCCATACGGATTTTCTCAATGATGTCCTCTTCGAAATTCATTTCCTGCTCAGGAACCAGAACCGCAGTCGCACCACAAGCGATACCTACGTATAGTGCAAGGTGACCTGCGTGTCTGCCCATTACTTCAACTACCGAGCATCTCTCATGAGACTGCATTGTATCACGGAGTTTGTCCACCGCGTCAAGTGCGGTATTACATGCGGTATCAAAACCGATACTGTACTGAGTAGATGAGATATCATTATCAATCGTTGCGGGGACACCGATTGTGGGGATACCCATTGATGCAAGGTCACGGGCACCACGGAATGTGCCGTCACCGCCGATACAAACGATACCGTTTATGCCCAGATATTTACAAGTACTTGCCGCTTTTTTAAGGCCGTCCTCTGTCATAAACTCCGGACATCTTGCGGTATAAAGCATAGTACCGCCACGGGAAATAATACCGTTAACGCTTCGTGCGTCAAGATCTATGATATCGCCGTTAATAAGTCCGTTATAGCCTCGGCGGATACCAAGACAAGAAATATTATAATATGCAGCGGTACGGGCAACAGCACGAACTGCAGCATTCATACCCGGTGCGTCACCACCGCTTGTAAGTACGCCAATTCTCTTTATGTTAGACATAACTCCACCTCATAGATAAAATTTACCATTTAGATTATTCTATAATATTATGGGGATTTTTGCAAGTGATTTATTTAAGAACTACATTTTCGCCGCCTAAAAGGTTTTCAAGTTGCACCACAAGTCGCTCGTCTGCGGCTATGGTCGTCTTTAACCTTTGATTTGTGCCTGAAATGAAAATCACGGTTTCACGGTTGCCCGGAAATGCCATAATGAGTTCACGAAGAATCTCAAATTTAGGGTTTTCCCGTGAATCAATTCGCAAAAACAGTTTTAAGTTGTCGTTCTGCGGTACTGCAGGTTCCGGTTCCGTTATTCTTGCACCGTAATTCTCAAGAGAACGCACCTCATCGCAGATAATCTGTGTATTTCCGTTTTCGCGGTCACTTACCCTGCCCCGCACGGTAACGAGTGCATCCGGCCTCAAGGTGGATGCAAATCGTTCCAAAACCTTCGGGAATACTATTACCTCAAGTGTGCCGGAAACATCTTCAAGTACAACGTACGCCATCATTGAATTATTGCGTGTCATTTTAGTACGTACCGAAGAAATGCTACCTGCAATCAGCACGATGTCGCCGTCTTTGTACTTTCTGTCTTCTGCGGAAAGACTTGCAATATGCACCACGTTTATACGCTTTAAAAATGCGGTGTAATCGTCTAGCGGATGACCTGAAAGATACAGCCCCGTGGTCTGGCGTTCAAGAGCAAGTAATTCCTTTTTAGGATATTCCGGAACATTGGGTATCTCTACACGATTTATATCCTCATCGCCGGAAATGCCAAAGAGGTCTATCTGTCCGGAGATATTTTTGCTGCGGTTATAGGCGATAGAATCCATAATCCTGCCATAGCACTGTATTTGTGCATTTCTTGTGCCAAATGCATCAAAGGCACCGCATTTGATTAGATTTTCAAGTGCACGGCGATTAAGTTCACGTTCAAACATTCGCTCGCAGAAATCCTGCAGGGATGTGAAGCGTCCGTTTTTCTCACGCTCGTCCACAACGGTTTGCACAAAGCCTCGTCCGATATTTTTTACCGCAACAAGGCCAAAACGAATATTATCCCCTACTACCGTAAAGGTATCCACCGATTCGTTTATATCCGGTGGCAGAACCTTTATGCCCATTTCACGACACAGTTCCATATATGAAATGATTTTTTCACTTTTATCAAGTACCGAAGTCAAAAGTGCCGCCATAAATTCTTTGGGATGATGGAATTTCATATATGCGGTCTGATAAGTAATAACCGAATATGCAGCAGCATGTGCCTTATTGAATGCGTAATTTGCAAAGGCAACTATTTCGTCAAAAATCTCGTTTGCGATTTGCTCGGAAATTCCGTTTGCGACCGCACCTGCTATCCCCTCTTCTTTATTTCCGTGTATGAAGTTCTCACGCTCACGTAGAAGTTCTTTTTCCTTCTTCTTTGATATTGCACGGCGTACCATATCCGCACGACCGAGGGAGAACCCTGCAATCGTCTGAAATATACGCATTACCTGCTCCTGATACACAATACATCCGTAGGTAATATCAAGAATATCACGGAGAATCGGGTGTTTATATGAAATTTTTTCAGGATTGAATTTGCGTTCGATATACGTGGGAATGGAGTCCATAGGACCAGGGCGGAAAAGGGCCACGATTGCAGTGATTTCTTCTATGGATTGAGGTTTCATACGCATTACCACAGAAGTCATTCCACCGCTTTCCACCTGGAACACACCTGAGGTTTTACCCTGTGACAAATTATCAAAAGTAAATTTATCATCTTCCGGTATATCAGAGAGTTCAAACCCGTTTCCCACCATACGTGCGGCGTCATGCAGTACGGTAAGGTTTCGCAGTCCCAAAAAGTCCATTTTAAGAAGGCCTAACTGTTCAAGCGTTACCATTGTAAATTGGGTAACAATCGATTCATCATTCCGTGCAAGAGGCACATAATCATAAACCGGATTTTTTGTTATTACAACACCCGCCGCATGGGTAGATGCGTGTCTTGGCATACCTTCCAGGGACATTGCGGTATCAATAAGAGTTTTAACCGCAGGATCACTTTCATACATATCACGAAGTGTTTTAGATACGTCAAGTGCACGTTCCAACGTCATGTGCAACTCTTCAGGAATCTGCTTTGCTACAACGTCAACGTCTGCATACGGCATATTAAGTGCCCTACCTACGTCACGGACAGCAGATCGTGCCGCCATCGTACCAAAAGTAACGATCTGTGCCACACGGTCAACTCCGTATTTTTTATTTACATATTCAATGACCTCTTCACGACGTGCAACGCAGAAGTCAATATCAATATCCGGCATACTTACACGTTCCGGATTTAAGAAACGCTCAAAATAGAGGTCGTATTTTACGGGATCAATATCAGTTATATAAAGGCAGTAGGAAACGATACTTCCCGCCGCACTTCCACGTCCGGGGCCGACCGGAATTCCGTTATTTTTTGCATATGCAATAAAATCCCAAACGATAAGGAAATAGTCAACGTATCCCATTTGGGTAATGACGGAAAGTTCAAAGTCAAGGCGTTCTTTATATTCCCCCGCTTTGTCGCCATACCGTGCATTTAATCCGTCATAGGTTAGTTTACGAAGGTATGCCTCTGCATCCCCTTCAAAGTCGCAAGGCAGGTCAAACTGCGGCAGATGATGTGAGCTGAAATCAAACTCCACATTACAACGTGCGGCAATTATGCCTGTATTTGCCAACGCTTCGGGGAAATTAGGGAAAAGTTCCGCCATTTCATCTTCGCTTTTGATGTAGAACTCATCTGTTGCAAACTTCATTCGGTCTTTGTCATCAACCGTTTTATTCATCTGGATACACATCAGTACATCCTGAATTTTTGCATCCTCACGAGTTAAGTAATGAGCGTCGTTTGTTGCTACAAGGTCAATGCCGAGTTCACGGCTTATACGAACGACACCACGGTTTACCTCCTTCTGTTCCGGTATACCGTGATCCTGAATTTCAAGGAAGAAATTACCCTCGCCGAAAATATCACGCATTGTTTTTGCATATTCAACGGCACTCTGCATATCACCTTGTAAAATGAGGCGAGGAATAGCACCCGCAATACATGCGGAAAGTGCAATAAGTCCCTCGCTATGCTCTCTTAAAAGGTCTAAATCGACACGGGGTTTATTATAAAAACCTTCGGTAAAGCCTCGACTTACCAAGTAACAAAGATTCTTGTATCCGGTCATGTTTTCACACAAAAGAACAAGATGGTACGACTCCGAGTCGATACCATGTACTTTATCAGTCATTTTGCGAGGTGCAACATATACCTCACATCCTATAATCGGGTGAACGTCAGCACTCTTACACGCACGATAAAAGTCAATTACACCGTACATAACGCCGTGGTCGGTAATTGCAACTGCGTCCATGCCAAGACTTTTAACCCGCTTGGCGAGTTTGTCTATACGACAAGCACCGTCTAGCAGGCTGTATTCGCTATGTACATGAAGATGTGCAAAGCCACCCATTTGTCTTTACCTCATTCCTTTTGATATTTCGATTAATTTACGCAACCGATGATTAAGTCCGGATTTTGTCACCGTACCGCCTAAAATTTCACAAAGTTCGGTCATTGTTGCATCAGGATTTGCAAGTCTTGCCACCGCAACCTCATATAACTGCGGCGTGAGGGTTTCTAGTCCTTTTGTATCTTTTATAATCTCAATCGCCTCAATTTGCTTCGCTGCTGCGTCAATTGTTTTTGATATATTTGCAACCTCACAATTACTGCGTCTGTTAATGGAATTACGCAGTTCCTTAAGTGCTTTTGCGTCCATAACTCCCATTGCGGAGATAGGTGCCCCCATTCTCGTAAGAAGTTCCTCTATCTCCTCACTATCTTTAAAATAGACGATGTGGTTTCCCTTTCGCTGTGTAATTCGTGCGTTGATTTCAAGTTCGTAAAGCAGAGCTTTAACCTCACGCACAAGATAATAATGTGACGTGACGAGTTCAAGATGATATTCATTAGCCGGGTCCATAATCGAACCGCCGGACAAAAATGCTCCACGCAAAAATGCCGCACGACTCAAATCATCTTCCACAAGGGCACCGTTTAAATGAACGGTATGCGATCTAGTAAGATCAAACCCAAAGGACTCTAACACCTGCTTTAGTTTATCTTTATTTGTGATGCCAAGACTATGCTTCTTGGTTGCTTCACGAGGCACGATTTTCTTATCAAAATCAAAACCGAATAGCATTTTGAGTATTCGGGATGCTCTGTGAGCAAAGTCCGGATTTTCGGTTGTTATTTTTATCTCATTCGCAGAGAATGTATTGGCAAACAGAAACATTCCGCAAAGTTCGGCTATTTCGATTTTGTACTTATCAATTGGTGCATTGCATAGTTCTGCCTTAACTGTTCCAGAAAATGTCATTACTCTCACCTAATATTTCCATTAATACCCGTGCAAGTTTTTCCGAGTCGTGTCGTGCAAGGTTTCCGCCGGTGTTGAGTAGCGGTGCGGCGTAAAGTTTTATCCCCGCTTTTTCAAACAATTCTTCCTCAACAACTATCTTCTCTGCGCCCTCCTTGGCATAGCGTTTTTGGAGGGATGCGGGAATTTCCTCGCTATTAACAATACATGTATCAAAAATGCCACTGCAAGAGTGGTCAAAAAACGCCTTAACGTGGTCGAATGCGGTATATCCCTCGGTTTCTCCGCCTTGCGTCATAACGTTGCACACGTATACCTTTTTTGCACGAGATAATCGAATAGCGTCAACCACGCCTTCTACAAGAAGATTTGGAATTATACTTGTATACAGACTTCCCGGACCGAAAACTATAAGTCTCGCCTGCAGGATGGCGTTTATTGCATCCCTGAGTGCTTGTGGCTTTTCGGGTACGATTTTAATTCTTGATATACGGCTGTTTTCCTCTCTTTTAGCATCGGCAATCTTAGACTCGCCTTTTACCGAAACGCCGTTTTCAAACTCTGCCACAAGATGTACGTCTTCTACCGTTACAGGTAACACCCTGCCGGAAATATTAAGAACGTCGGACATTTTAATAACCGCATCATAGAATGAACCGGTAACGCCGTTAAGTGCCGCTAAAAAAAGATTACCAAAACTTTGTCCGTGCAGATTTCCGTCTGCAAAACGGTACGACAGGAGTTTTTTCATAAACGGCTCTGCATTGGAAAGTGCCACAATACAGTTTCGTATATCGCCGGGAGGCAGCATACCCAAATCACTTCTGAGCACACCGCTTCCACCGCCATCATCCATAACGGTAACTATTGCCGTTATGTTATCTGTGTGTTTTTTAAGACCTCGCAGCATGGTAGAAAGTCCGGTGCCGCCACCGATAACTACAATTCCGCCGTCAGGTTTCATAAAAATCGCTCCTATTCACGACCTGCGTCACGATGCATAGCGGTTGCGGAATAACCCGCATCCTGCAAGTGACGGGCCAAAGTTTCGGATATTGCCACCGAGCGGTGTTTACCGCCGGTACATCCGATAGAAACCACAAGAGATGTCTTACCCTCTTCGATATAATGGGGTACTAAAAAGTCACATATGGAATATAAATGTTTTAAAAATTCGTGCGTTTGATCAAAGGACATAACGTAATCATAAACAGGTTTATCTTTGCCGGTTTGTACTCTGAGTTCAGGAATGTAGTACGGATTAGGAAGGAAACGAACGTCGAACACAAGGTCCGACTCTACCGGGATACCGTATTTAAAACCATAGGACATTACGGTAATATTAAAGGACTTATCAAGTGCCCCGCTTTCTGCAAACAATTCAAATACACGCTCACGAAGTTTTGCGGAGCCTAGGTTTGTTGTGTCGACAATAAAGTCCGCACGAACACGCACTTCTTCAAGCATCTTGTGTTCACGCTCTATAGCCTCTTTTGTTGATATGCCTTCGCCGGTCAAAGGGTGGCGACGTCTGGTCTCCTTATATCTGCGAATAATTGTTTCGGTTGACGCCTCAAAGTAGAGTATGCGATAGGTACAATCTAAGTCCTTAAGACAGTCAAGTGCTTCAAAAAGTGTGTTAAACTCATCACCGCTTCTTACGTCGGTAACAAGTACAACCTTCTCATACCTACCCTTCGTTGCAATGCACATCTCTGCAAATTTAGGAATAAGTGCCGCGGGCATATTATCAACGCAATAGTACCCTAAATCTTCCAATATGGCAGCACCGCTACTCTTACCTGCTCCTGACATACCCGATAAAATTATAAATTCCATTCCTTCAACCCCTAATTTTTATTCGGTGCAAACTGCACCTCACATTCCAATTCAACGCCAAAATTTTTAAACACGGTTTCCTTTATATGTGATATAAGATTTTTAACGTCTGCACATGTGGCATTTCCTGTATTGACGATAAATCCCGCATGTTTTTCAGACACTTGTGCACCGCCGATGCTAAATCCTTTAAGTCCGCTTTTTTCAATAAGTTCACCCGTAAAATGTCCGCGAGGACGCTTGAAGACGCTTCCTGCAGATGGGATCCCTATCGGCTGTTTATCCACTCTTCGTAACGTAAAATCAGCCATTTTCGCCTCTATTAAATCTACATCACAAGGGGTAAGTTTTAACTTCGCTTCTAAAATCACACATCCCGGTTTTTTCTTAAAGCAACTTGTTCTGTATCCGAAATCAAGCGATTCGTTCGACAAAGTCATTAACATTCCACGCTCATTTATAAATGTAACGCTCTCCACAATCCGGCTCATCTCGCCGTCATATGCACCGGCATTCATAAAAATTGCACCACCGAGAGTGCCGGGTATTCCACAGGCAAATTCCATGCCTGAAAGCCCCGATCGCTTTGCTACGTTTGACAATTTCGCAAGAGATTTACCGGCTGATGCAACTATGTAATCACCATTTATCGTGTGTAAATCATTTGAAATTTCAAACACGACACCGGATATTCCCTCATCATCAACAAGAAGGTTGCTTCCGTTACCGATAATAAATGGCTCGATACCAAGTTCTTTTGCCTTGCATACCGCTTTTTCAACAACGTTTGAGGTTTTTAAACTGCAAAAAACTTCAGCAGGACCACCGATTTTAAACGTTGTATGTCTACTCATCGGCTCATTCTCGAAAATTTCTATATCCGGATGTCCTCTGAGATATTTACACAATTGTTTTAGTTTCGTTTCCATAGCCACACCACCTTACTATATTGTACCACAAAAAAGTTCAAATTAAAACACCCATAAGGTAATCATCTTTCACTTTTTTAATTTCAACGTTCATTACTTGATTTTTAAGGTCACGCTCACTTCTCACGCGGACGGGGATATAATTTTCAGAATGTCCCTGCCACATACCGTCGCAAACCTCTTCAAACAATACGCTGCACGCTTTACCCACTTGTTTTTCCCAAAACACATACCGCATCCGCATTTCAACCGCAGATGCAAATGCTGCACGTTCTTCTTTGATGCTTTTTTCTATTTGATCCGACATTTTTGCCGCAGGCGTTCCCTCACGCTTTGAATATGGGAAAATATGCATCATACTGAAATCGCATTTTTTTATAAATTCCAGAGTTTCGTCAAATTCTTCATTCGTCTCACCGGGGAATCCTACAATTAAGTCGGTAGTTATTGCACAATTTTCAAAATTTTCTCTTATAAGTTTTACCGACTTTAAATAACGTGCAGTGTCGTACTTTCTTCTCATACGGGCAAGTGTTGCATCCGAACCGCTTTGAAGGGATAGATGAAACTGCGGACATAGATTTTTAAAATCCTTTAAAAGATTACAAAATCCCTCGTCAATCGTACGTGGCTCAAGTGAACCTAAACGGATTCTCACATTTGGTACCGCTTTGCAAATTTCCGCAATAAGTTCGCCGATTTCCCTTTTGGGTTTTAGGTCAACACCATATGAGGATATCTCAATACCTGTAATTATAATCTCACGATAACCCTCTCTCTCAAGACGTTTCGCCTCTGATACTGCAAGGTCAAAAGGCATTGAACGGATAGGGCCTCGTGTATACGGAATAATACAGTACGTGCAGAAATTAACGCATCCGTCCTGAACTTTCAGCATTGCACGGGTATGATGAGACAGTCCGCCTGCAGGTAAAATTTCAAACTCCCGACGGGCAAGTGCTTTATCGACGCTTATCTGCATTTGTCTGTCCTCTACCGCTTTTTCAATCATATCGAAAAACGCCCGCTTGTCGTTGGTTCCCGATACAACGTGCACACCCTCTATCGCCGCCGCACCGTCGGGATTCGCCTGAGAAAAACATCCACACACCGCAATAACCGAGTCTTTATTTGCACGTATTGTTTTGCGTATAAGTTGGCGTGATTTCTTGTCACTAACAGCGGTGACACTACACGTGTTTATAACGAAAGCATCGGCACCCTCTGAAAACGGCACTATAACGTGACCTTTTTCTTTTGCGATAAGTTCAAGCGCCTGAGTTTCAAACTGATTAACTTTACACCCCAAGGTTGCAAAGGCTATTCGCATAAGTAATTTCTCCAAATTTTATATTTATACTTGCAAAATTTATCCTATTAGTATTATAATGGATAAAGTTGATATTAGGCAATAGAAAATCTCAAAATTAGGGGGCGATTTTTTGACCGCTTTTAATATTAAACTTTCATCTATCAACGATGTTAAAGCACTTGTAAATGCCGCAACCGAGATGGAGTGTGAAATTGACCTTATTTCAGGTCGATATGTAATCAATGCAAAGTCTTTAATCGGCATATTCAGCATTGACCTTACAAAGCCTATCACCGTTGAAGTGCATGGCAGTGACGACGAGGCTGCTCGTTTCAAAGAAATACTCGGTGACTGTATAGTTGAATAGCGAAAACGGTTGAAGGGAACCTTCAACCGTTTTTTATTTTATCAAGCACTTTTTCAAACAAGCCCTTTTTCTGCGACAAGACAATATCCCTATCTGCAAGTAAGTCCACCTTTTTTATTGTTTCTCCGTTTTTGATTATACGAATCTCCCCCACCTTATCGCCCTTTAAAACAGGTGCATAACGAAAACGAGGAAGGTATATTTTCTTTTCTATCTCGTCTGCATTTGCTGATGTAACACAAAAATCGCACTCTGCCACAGCAGAAACACGACCATTTCCCGCGATCGGAAGCGTTGCCACTACCTGACCATCACTGCAGATTTTTGTGCATTTGAAATTATCAAACCCGAAATCGTAAAGTTTTAAATGGTCATCCCAATCATTAGGATCAGCCAAAGTCACAACCACAAGCCGCATCCCATCTTTTTCGCCGCTTGACACAAGACATCTGCCCGCCGCTTTTGTAAATCCGGTTTTAACTCCATCTATTTCATTCCGCATTTTAAGCAGTTTATTGTGATTTGCAAAACTTCTTCCCTCGGATGTGTAATTTTTTGACGATACAATAGCCCTGAATGTTTCGTTTTTCATAGCATATGCGGTAAGTCGTGCCATATCATACGCGGTGGAGTAGTGATTGTCATCAGGAAGACCGTGTGGATTTGCGAAATTGGTGTTTTCCATTCCAAGTATATTTGCTTTCTCATTCATAAGTTTTACGAAGGATGCGATATCGCCCGATACATATTGTGCGAGAGTTTCCGCCGCATCATTCCCCGATTTAAGCATAAGTCCGTAGAGCAGAGTTTTTACACTTATCCGTTCTCCTTCCTTTAGATAAATGGACGTACCTTCAATCCCAACCTGTTCGGGTTTGACCTCAACCACATCTTCTAAATCTCCATTTTCAATGGCTAAAATTGCGGTCATTATCTTTGTAGTTGATGCAATTGGTCTCTTTTCATAAGCGTTTTTCTCATACAATACGGTTCTATTTCTTGCCTCAAGCAAAATTGCACTTTTAGCAGACGTATCAATCGCCATTGTTTGAAACGCAAAAGCAGAGCACAAAAGAATTGCAATAAAAATTCTCTTCATCAAAATACCTCCACAGAAAATTTTATTCTGCAAAGGGTGAAAAAATACCGTTGCTTTACCAAGTAAAACAACGGTATTTTTTATTTGTCGGTTTCTTTGTCCTTTTTAAAGCAATCGCTGATTTTGTCGATTACGCCGGGTACCATTTCCACAATTCTGTCAGCGGTATTGCCGGGTGCAGTTGCCATAGGGAGCAGTCGCACATTCTCGCCGTTTATAATCAAAAATCCAACCGGCGAGATAGTTGCACCCGCACCTGCACCTCCGCCGAATTTAATTCCGGTCTGAGGTTCTTTTCCAAAGTCAGAGCCACCGGACGCAAAGCCGAACGATACCTTCGAAATCGGGATAATTGTCATTCCCTCCGGAGTGCTGATAGGTGAACCGATAATGGTGTTTACGTCCAACATACTCTTGATTTTTTCCATAGTGGTTGCTAAAACATCGTTAAGTGCATGATCTGCCATTTAAATCTTCCCTTCCTGTTTGTTTTTTATTTCCATATACTTTTTTATAAAAATGTAACCCGGATATATAAGTTGCCAAATTGCGATAGAAACACCCACACTTAAAACCACAAGTATTTCCTTCGCCTCATAATCCACATCAACGTTTATCTCTTTTTTTCTGATAGTAAAATTGTTCTCAAGTGGCGGAAGTATTATTCCGCACACCGCCGCAGATGATCCGAAGAGCATTGCGGTTTTAAACGCATTGTCACTTGCTATTTTAACATCTGCACACAATTTGTCAATCCTGATGCATTTCACGGTTTTACCGAACACTTCAAGGCATAAGCCTATAAGGTCTTTAACTTCACCGATCGGCACACCCTTTTTCTTTTGTTCCGTAGACGTTTTTGCCTTCGGCTTACTTTCCTTTTTTTCAGACGGAAAACGCAATTTATAAAACGAAATTTTAAACTTACCGCGAAAACCGTCACAATCGTAGGTTAGCTCAACTTTTATTCTGATTAATAAGACAAGCAACAAAAGCACAAGAATACTCAAAAGCACCCACACGGCATTAAGCCTCCTCGGTTTGCAGGAATGTCAACTGCTCGCTTCCGTCCTCTTCAAATTCAGGCAGCGGCGGCAGATCGTCAGTATTGCTAAGACCAAAAGTGCGAAGAAAATCATGTGTCGTTTTAAACAACATAGGTCTGCCCGGCACGTCAAGACGTCCTGCTTCTTCGATTAGTCCTTTTTCGATTAGTGTTGATACGGAATACGTACTGTCAACACCTCGCACCTGCTCAATATATGCTCTTGTTACCGGTTGACGGTATGCAACGATTGCAAGAACCTCAAGCAAAGCGGGAGAAAGTCTGGCTGCACGGCGGGTTTCCATAACCGCACGGATCTTGTCCGCATATTCGGGCGAAGAACACATCTGCAACGTTCTCTCCAAACGCACAATGCGAATTCCTCTTTTTTCAAAACTGTATGAGTCCATAAGATTCTGTGCAATACGCTCCACACTCTCTGCCTCTACCTCAAGGGTTGCGGCGATTCTGTCAATTGAAACGGGATCTCCTGAGGCAAACAGTATCGCCTCTATTGCACGTTCTATTTCTTTGATTTCCATAAACTATTCCTCTTCTGTCAGGCTTATTTCAGGATCATTTTCTTCTCCGATTTTAATCTTTCCCGATTTGCAAAGTTCAAGTACCGCAAGGAAAGTTGCAACCACTTCCGAACGGGTTTTTACTTTAGTGAAAAGACTTTTAAATCCTACTTTTCCTGCATTTAAAATTCGTTTTAGAATAAACGCAACCTTTGCGGAGACCGAATAAATTTCCCGTCCCACAATTCCCGTAAAATTGCTTACGGGCGGTGGAAGTGCATGGTCTGCACGGTCGAGCATTTTAACAATTGCATCGGACAAATCCGTTTTATTATGAGAAAATCTGTAAGACTTGTCCGGTGTAATACACTCAGGCTCTTTTACGAATATATCACGACCTACCTCGTACTTGGTAGAAAGCAGTCCACTTACCTCTTTGAATTTCTGATACTCAAGAAGCATTTGAACGAGAGTTGCACGGGGATCATCCTCTTCCTCATTCTCCTCGTGGCGTGGCAAGAGCATCTTTGATTTAATATACAGAAGTTGTGCACTCATTGCCACAAACTCACTCTCCAAGTCGAGATCTCGAATTTCCATATTGGCAAGTGCCGCATCGTACTGTTCCAATATCTCGGCAACGGGGATGTCGTAAATATTAACTTTATTTTTTGATATAAGGTGCAAAAGCAGGTCCAGCGGCCCGTCAAATGCTGAGAGATGATACTGAATTTCCGTCATCTTATAACCCCACTATTAAACATAACATTTCATAAACAAAACTTCTGATTTGCGTAATCAAACCGTTAAAAATCGGAATATTGAGAAGCAAAATCAAAATTATAAAACCGTACTGCTCATAACGCATTATTTTAAAATAAATGCGTTCGGGCAGGATGGAATTTAAAATTTTCGAGCCGTCAAGCGGCGGAATCGGTATTAAATTGAATATGGCAAGACCAACGTTTAAAATCGCAAATATCTGCACAAACGTTGCCGCACCTAAAATCAATTCAAAAACAAATTCAGATGCAATCGGAATACTTGAAAGTATTTTAAGTATCAAAAGTGCAACGGTTGCGAGTAATAAATTCGACGCAGGACCTGCAAAAGCAGTAAGTGCCATACCACCTCTTCGGTTCTTGAAATAACATGGGTTAACCGGAACCGGTTTTGCCCAACCGAATTTAAAAAGAATCATGGCAATAAGTCCCCATACGTCAATATGCTTTATGGGGTTTAACGTAAGTCTTCCTGCATTTTTTGCGGTTCTATCGCCCAGAAGATACGCGACAAACCCGTGTGCCATCTCGTGAAGCACGATTGTAAAGAATGCTGCAGGAATAATCATCCAATTGTAGCCTGTAAATAAATTTGCTATACTTCGAGAAATCATAAGAACTCTATATCTCCATTCTTCCCCTTTTAAAGTATTATAACAATTTTTTCCGCAAATTACAACTAATTTTATAAAATCATTTCCAAGCACAAACCGCCTTGAGAGGAACACTCTCAAGGCGGTTTGTTTATCGCATTTCTTTGAAATCAGTATATATATTTTTCTTCACGCATCCGTCAGGTGAATAACGCCACACGTCAATTCTGCCGGATTTAATAAAATAATTTATATTGTATCTATCCTCACAAATATCATTTAAAACATCAATTATAATCAGTTTAATTTTCATTCTATCATAGGCGATATTTTTTATAAATACTGATACCTCGTCACCTTCGAAAAGGCCTTCTTTCTTCTCGGCAAGTCCGGATAAATTAGGAGCAAGTTCTACGAAAACGCCGTAATCTTCAACGCCTCTTACAACGCCTCGCACGGTCTGCCCCATTTCAAAAAGTTCTGCATTTTCCTGCCACGTGCCCAGCAATTCACGATGTGTAAGTGCTATCCGCTTTTCTTCTCTATTCACCGACAGTACTGCGGCAAAAATTTCCTGCCCTACAAAAAATCTATCTCTCGGATGCCCGATTCGTGATACGGAAATATTCTCTATGCCAATAAGTGAAATGTTGCCGCAACCTATATCTACGAAAGCACCGAATGATTCAAGATGAGTTATACGTGCGGGGATTATATCACCCGCTTTAAGGTTATGTAAAAGGTAGTCTATACTCTCCTCTTGGGCTGCTTTTCTTGACAATATGAGATTTAGATCACCGTTTTCCAGAAGTTCCACGCTAACGACTTTTACCGCAACGGGTTTTCCCACTCTGGATATAACCGCAATTTCTCGCACCATGCCCTCGTCAATACCAATCGCCGCATCACATCGAGGTACGATACCCGTGAACTTGCCTAATTTAACAACCAGATTATGTGCCGCATCACAGAGCGTCACCCTGCCCTCTATAGTTATATTGTTCTCCATCGCAAGTCTGAGTGCGGCAATGGTTGCGGTATTTCTTTTGTTTTCCTCTGTATCGATAAGTGAGCCTTCCGGCAAAAAATTTCCCTTTAACATATTTTTCCTCCTTGCCTTTTTTATATGTATATGCAAGGGGGATAAAAAAAGATGCAGGTTAAATCCTGCATCTTTTAAAAATTAGTCGTCTTACTTAGCAATTTTGTCAACGAGAGCCTTGAATGCCTCCGGATTAGCCTGAGCCATATCTGCGAGCATCTTACGGTTGATCTCGATACCTGCCTTCTTAAGACCGTTCATGAAACGGGAGTAGTTCATGCCGTTTGCCTTAGCAGCAGCAGAAATACGGGTAATCCATAAACGACGGAAGTCACGCTTCTTTAAGCGGCGACCAACATATGCGTAGGTTAAGGACTTCATTACAGCCTGGTTAGCCATCTTAAAGTGTTTGCTCTTAGCACCCCAGTAGCCCTTTGCCATCTTTAATATCTTTTTTCTTCTTTTGCGCGTCATCATTGCGCCTTTTACTCTAGCCATCTATATGTGCCTCCATTCTGAATTTTTCAAGTCTTACTTGGTCATGAGCATACGCTGAAGTGTTGCTTCGTTTGCGGTAGAAGCGTAACCAGCTTTTCTAAGAGTTCTTTTACGCTTAGTGCTCTTCTTGTTCAGAATGTGTCTTCTGTTCATGTGACTGAGCTTTACCTTACCGCTTTTTGTTACCTTAAAGCGTTTTGATGCTCCGCTATGTGTTTTAATCTTAGGCATTTTTATTTCTCCTCTCGTATGTTTGTGGGTTTCTTATTTACCTGCAGGCTTGGGAGCAAGGAACATAATCATCTGTCTACCCTCAAGTTTTGCCGGTTTTTCAACGATGCCGTACTCCGCACAACTTTCAGCGAAACGTGCCTGAAGCGTTGTTCCGATTTCTGTGTGTGCAAGTTCACGTCCCTTAAAACGGACGGTAACCTTGACCTTATCGCCGGATTTCAGGAATTTAACAGCACTGTTTACTTTAACATTAAAGTCATGAACGTCAATACTAGGTGTCATACGAACCTCTTTAATATCGACAACTTTCTGTTTCTTACGTGCCTCTTTTTCCTTTTTTTCTTCCTCGAACTTAAACTTGCCGTAGTCCATAATTCGACAAACGGGCGGAACTGCCTTGGGAGCAAGTTTCACCAGGTCGAGACCTGCCTCTTCTGCTTTGGCAAGAGCCTCCTCGGCGGACATAACGCCAAGCTGCTCACCCTCTGCACTGATAAGGCGTACCTCACGATCACGGATTTCCTCGTTAATTTGATGATCCAAGCGGCTAATAAATAAACACCTCCATTGTAAAACAAAAAGCACGGATGACACACATCACCCGCACACAGAATTCACCCTTTTACAAAGGGTACAATCTTAACCTTTTTGCTTAAAGCGTAAGGTGAGGGGCAGGCATGCGTCCCTACTTTGTTTTTTCTTCTCAATGATTATAGCACTACTCTCCCCTGCAGTCAAGACTTTTTTAAAAGTTTTTTATTTTTTTAATTTTTCTGTTGATTTATTGCGAATAGCAAGGTATTCTTAAGATATAATAAATTAAGTGAGGTGACAAAAATGAGCGAAGAGTTCGGTGCAAACATCGTTTCTTTAACCGATGAAGAAGGCGTTGACCACGAGTTTGAACATCTTGACACAATCGAACACAACGGTAAGTTATATCTTGCTTTTGTAGAGGCAGGTGTTGACGAGGATACCGAGGTGGAACTCATCATCCTCCGTGCAGAGACCGACGAAAACGGCGAGGAAATCTTATCTTCCATTGACGATGAGGAAGAACTTCAGGCGGTTTACGAGGCTTTCCTTGAAAACGAAGACGAGGAGTAATTTGGGACGTGCAGGTACTTGAAAGTCCTATACTCTCCGTGTTAAACTGTTTTCATAAGTTAAGTACTTTCCTGCCGGGTGCGTGATGTTACCCTATTAAACCCACATTTTTCATACGGGATTCCGGAACTTCCGTCATCGTTCGCAGGCCTCCCGATATGCCGTTTGCGTATCGGACGTTGGAAGCGGTAAAGTGACGGAGAGGAAACCCACCTGCTCTTTGGTGCAGGTTCTTAATCGGGTGCACACGGCCACGGCGGGATGTATTACCCCTTAACAACGAAAGAGATGAATTAAAATGGATACTATTTTCCTTCGCGAAAAAATGCTCCTCGGTGAAGATGCACTGAGTAAAATACAAAATGCCCACGTTATCGTTTATGGTCTGGGCGGTGTTGGCAGTTGGGCAGCTGAAGCACTTGTCCGCTCTGGAATCGGAGAGATCACCTTGGTTGACCACGATAGGATAAGCGAAACCAACATTAACCGTCAACTTTGTGCTACACACAGTACGGTGGGTACATACAAGGCGGAGGCCCTTTCTTTTCGTCTCCACGACATTAATCCCAATTGTGTAATAAACACACGAAATGAGCGTTATACTCCCGATGTTCGCGAGGATTTTTTCAATATAAATTACGACTACATTGTTGACGCAATTGACATTGTTACGTGCAAATTGGACCTGATTGAAACCGCCATAAAGCGGAATATTCCCATCATTTCCGCTATGGGAACAGGCGATAAATTAGATGCAACAAAACTTACCGTTTGCGACATTTCAAAAACTTACAACTGCCCGCTTGCCAAGGTTGTTCGAAAAGAACTCAGGATACGAGGAATAAATCACCACAAGGTTGTTTTCTCCCCTGAAGAAAAAACTCTGGCGACTCAAGAAGAAGCCCCACCTGAAGGACGTCGCCATATACCCGGAAGTGTTGTGTGGGTACCTGCCACCGCAGGTATGATGCTTGCCGGTGAGGTAATAATGGATATAGCAAAAAAATAAGAGGTGTGCACGGCACACCTCTTTTATTTATCCGATTTTCTTGTAGGTCATGGGATATGCTTTAATCATAACGGAAACCACGTCCTCGTCCATTCCCACCGCTTCTGTTACTTCCAAAGTGTCTCCACTTAATGTATATACCTCATACTTTTCTTCGTTGATGTTTTCTTCAACGTCTGCGGTAAAGAGTTTTCCGCCCTTTGCCACGTAAACGCCACTTTGTGAATTCTCCTCAAGAATTTTCTTGAAATCCTCGGTTTTAAACTGTGCTTTAAATCTGTCTGCAAGAGTCTCGCCTTCGTTTAAGCCAATAACGGTGTTTGCATCGATATTGAGTTTTAAGTCTGTGATAATTTTATTGATATAAGCGGTAAAACCATCACACGCTTTATCAGCCGCAGAATCCATCATTGCCGCAAAAGATTCCTCTGTAACCGCTGATACGAATGTTCCGTCTTCATTAAACGTTGTTCTTACAACAAGAGTAAGTTCGCCTAAATCCACGTAATCCTTTGCCTCTGGCATGCTCTTTGCCATCTCGTCCATAATTCCCGCACCTATAGTTTCGGAAACGTTGATTGTAGCCTCCCATGTGCCGGTTAAATTGTCCTCACCGCATCCTGCAAGGAAAGCAAGAAGCATTGCCACACACAGTAAAATAGAAATTCTCTTTTTCATCGTTTTATCCTCCTATTGATTTATTCCTGTCTGGACATCGTCATATATAGTTTTTATTTTAAAGCCCTCGCCAAGAACTTCCCTTGCGTCATTTATTATAATAAATGCACCGTCATCCACGCTTTTAATAAGTTTCACAATGACCGGAAGTTCCTTCGGACTTACCACGCAATAAAGCATTTTGCCCGCATTTTTAGTGTACATTCCCGTACAGTCCATACCGGTAACGCCACGTTCTAGTTTACTCATAATCACATCCGCAATTTCCTCATACTTTGTGGAAATAATCTGGATTCCTTTAGCAGCATCACCTATGGTAACGATTGCATCGGTTACAATTGAAGAAATATAAAGCGCAATTGCCGAATATACGGTAATTGTAAAGTCATGGAACACAATACCGGACAGTGCAATAATAAGAGTATCTATCACTAAAATAATAGTCGCGACGCTTATATGTGGCAGAAATTTCTTAATCATAAGTGCTGCGAAATCAGATCCACCTGTAGATGCACCAAATCTTACCGCAAGACCTACACCTACACCCATAAGAATACCGCCAACGATTGTGGCAATTATAATATCCTCTGTATAGACAGGTAAATACGATGTGATTTCCAAAAACAACGATAATGAAAGTATTCCCGAAATCGTCTTTACAACCGCATATTTACCAAGAAACTTATATCCCAACACAAAAAGTATTGCGTTACACACAAGGTTTGTAAGAGACATCTTTACATCAAACAAGTGGTAAAAAATAGTGGCAATCGTACCAACACCGCCGCCGGACGTTTTATTTGGTGCCAAGAACATATTTATACTGAGCGCCAGAATAAGCGAACCCAATGCAATAAAAAAGTGCTCAGTTAAAACTGATTTTATTTTTTTCACACATATCACCTCAACTTAGGCAATTATAGCACATATCTGCAAACTCAACAACCCCCGAATTTACAAAACGCCAAAAAACAGAAGCGATGCAACTATGCACACAATGCTTATCGGGATTGAAAGCGAATAAATACAAGCACAAACCGCAGGATCTGCCTTCATTTTTTCTGCAAGGACCGTAGAGGTTGTGGACACGGGTGCAAATGTGCAAATTATTAGTGCTTGTTTTATCTCATCTGAAAACGGCAGGAATAAATACAAAAGCACAACCGCAATCAAAGCAACAATAAGTCGCACCGTCGTTATGCAAACGACCTCTTTAAGCATACTTTTTTCAATTTTAACTTCAAACATCATACCAATCATGAACATTGCAAGAAACGCGTTCGCACCCGCTATAGGTGAGATGAAATCAAGCACTCCGACCGGCACTTTAATACCCGCAATGCACACGCAGAACATTACTACGTAACTTACAAAAGGTGCACTGCTAAGCAGTCTTTTCCCTATTAACTTCAGTTTCCCGCCACGGCTTTTATTCAGCATTGAGTCGGTTATTGCATAGGTTCCGCCGCAACACATAATCGCATTACCCGCATCAAAAAGGCAGGTTGCAACTACTGCAATAGGCGAAAAGAAACTTTGTGCAAAAGGCATTGCGAACGTGCCGATACTGTATCCGGGCACAAGGTTTTGCCATAACACCCGTGCACCATATTCTTTTTTTCGACAGAGTGCAAGGGAGATAAGAAAAATAGAAACATTTAGTGCAAAACCGATAAGTACGGCAAGAAGAAGAGATAAATCAAGTTCATATGATGCAAAACTTGTTACCACCGCAGCAGGCAGAGTTATGTATATTACCGTATTTACTACTATTTTATAGTCCCGTTCTTTAAACAATCCCGCCCTTTTCAGTATATAGCCCAAAACTATTATAAAGACGAACGAACAGGACTTAAGCAAAATATCAGCCATTACACACTCCTACTCTGCACTTTCAAGATATTTTCGTATTTGTTCCATACGGTTATCCAGATTTGCCGCTTTTTCCGCACACTCAAACAATTCACGTGCAATTTCTTCCGTGTGGACAATATCTTTCTTATATCTAATCTTATGCTCAAGACTCGCCCACCAATCCTGAGATATTGTCCTGAACTGTACTTCCACCTTCATAAGTTTCTTTTCATCGTGGAGGAATATTGGTATTTCAATAATAAGATGCAGACTGCGGTATCCGTTCTCTTTAGGATTTGCAATATAATCTTTACGCTCGATAAGTTTTATATCATCCTGCTTCAAAAACGCATCCGAGAGCGTGTAAATATCCGACGGAAAACCGCAAATTACACGCACACCCGCAATGTCATATATATTTTTTTCGATATTCTCAGCCGAAAATTCGAGTTTTCGTCTTTTCATTTTACCGATAATACTTTCAGGTGATTTAAGGCGTGTTTTTATCGCCTCAATGGGGTTGCGGTCGTACTCAAGGGACAATTCTTCACTTAGCACCTTGAACTTTGTTTCAACCTCCATCATCGCACATTTATAATATGCCATAAGTTCTTTATACGGCATAGTATGTTCTTCTAAAAATTCTCTGATTTTATCCTCCAAAAACATCATATATCTCCTTTCAGCGTACACGAAGCAGTCATATTCGCCGAATATGATTTCACGTTTAAAATCGTCTCGCCATCAATCTGCAATGCACTTGGATTGCTGAACTCAACGGATATATTCCTTCCCGTAAACACTTTTATTTTCTTTTTATATTTTATGTGTTTTCCGCTAAATACAGATAAGAATCGCCACAGAGCATACAGTTTACCCGCATCGTGAAAAACAAGAGTCGAGAGAGTTTCCGACCGTCTGTCCTGACATGGCGTTACCTTCATTCCACCGCCGAAAAATCTTCCCATCATCGTGGGCGTAAGCCACACTTTTTTGTACTCAAAAGTCTTTCCGTCAATTGTCAACTTGGCATCGGCAGGAGTATAGCCACCCGCAAATCCTTTAAGGGCAATGAGTATATAATTAACCTTTTTGTTTTTCTTTCGGTTATCATTTCCCACCATACAACAGTATCCGTCAATTCCGTATCCCACACCGTTTACGAAGCGATAGGTGTCTGTCCCGTTAATTGTGACGGTAGGTAAATTCCTGATATATTCGGTAATCAGAAACGGCTCACCAGTCTTATCTTTACCTATATCGCGGGCAAAGTCGTTACCTGAGCCGAGAGGGTAAAAATAAACCTCATTTTCAAAGGTGTCAATTTTATTTACAAAACGATTGAGTGTACCGTCACCACCACAAACAACAATATAATCATCCTTTGCCATGGATGGAATTGCGGTATCGTAGGTTTCCTCTTTTGTTATGTCAAAAAATCTTATTTCATCTTTTATTAGGCATGGAAGTTTTTTAATTTTATCTTCATTTTTACCTTTACCTGCAAGAGGATTGAACAGTACATAAGCAACTGCCATATATATCACCCCACTTTAATTATCATATCACAAGTTGCAAATTTCGACAATGGAGATTTAAAATAAAAATATTGCAAAATAACTTGACAGAGTCGAGTATTTTGTGTATACTATAACAGTTGACAAATCTTATAGGGGTATAGCTCAGTTGGTAGAGCAGCGGTCTCCAAAACCGCGTGCCGAGGGTTCGAGCCCTTCTGCCCCTGCCAGAAAATAACCTTAACTTTGATAAAAAGTTAGGGTTATTTTCTTTATTATCCTTTTTATCGGACAGTTGGTGTGATATTATATAGTAAAAGAGGTGATTAATAATGGAAAATACGATACTTAAACTTTATGAAATGTGTCAAAATGAAAATTTTAATATTGAAGAAGCCAAAAGTTTGGTTTCGGAGGTTAATTTGAACGAGCCGTTTCGTGAACCTCGCTACAATTCAGAAACATTTTTACTATACACTGCGGTGTTTCACCAAAATATCAGAATGGTAGAGCTCCTACTTCAAAGCGGAGCCAATCCAAATTTAATTGTTGACCATGAATGTGCCCTTTGGGACTTGCAATATAATGTTTATGTAGAAGAAAAATACGAAAGCGACCCGGAAGTTGCTTTTGCGGCAGATGACTTGAATCTTCGAATAGCGCAGTTGCTTTTGGAATATGGAGCTGATACTAATATAGCTCCGGAGTGTGAAGATTTGTTCTCATATGTATTATTTGCAGTTTTTAACGATGATGATACAGGAAGATTACTTGAGTACAGAAGCCATTTTTTAATACTGCTTGTTGCATATGGCGGGTGTAATGATTGTTGCAAGCCTGAAATTTTGATTCCTTTTGATAAGACCAATATGAAACAATATGATTTTTCATTTGTAAAGTGTCCCGATAATTATCATTTAATGGGAGAAATTTTAGATGAAGACTATAATGTGGTTGCCATAGTTTAAGTATTGTGTAGTTGTCATTTATTGAAAATTTCGATACACATATAAGCTAAATGCACCCACTTTATAAAAAAGGTTCATACCTCATTTTCAATGGGGAGTGCAAAAATACCGCCCATGTACCTTTTATGAAAATTGCGGTCGTTTGCCAGAAAGAGACTTAACACTTTCGTGTTAGGTCTCTTTTTTGTTTAGTCGTATAATGGGCTCGAAACCCGTGGTGGACACCTTTGCTCGTCAACGGTCATTTATTGTTTTTGCCCGCGGTATCAACACAATATCCCTTGCACCAAAATCCGCGATTTCGGTACGCAAATTTCATATTGCCCCACTTTTAAAATACCGGTAATGAACTCTTTTCTTTCAAGTATCCCATAAATCCCGAAGCACTCATTTTGGGTGAGATACTTACCAGCATATGTATGTGATCCTGACACATTTCGACTATAGCCTCTTTGGGATCCCGCGACTATTGTGCGGTTTTCGTTATACAATAAAGCAGCAACTACTCTTTTGAGCAGTTGCTGCTTTATATTATGATCCTATATCTTCGTCGTCATGTGGCATATACTCATCGTCAAATTCGCACTTACAAATGGAAATCGATACGCTCTCCTCTACCGGAACGACCAAGTACATTCTGCAGCCTTCATTTCCAGCATATTTGTCGATATCTTTAACGAACGGAAAATCCTTGGTATAGTGGTCTTGAATGTAACGAAATTGTATAACATTGTATTTTAAAAACTATTGCAAAATAGCAAAAAAAAATGTAAAATGACTATTATGTTAATTTTGTTTTATAAAAGGATTGAAGGTATGAAAAAAACTCGCATCGTTCTTGATTTAATTATAACTCTTTTTGCTTCGGTTTTATCTGCGGTTGCTCTTTACTGTTTCGTTGAAACCGCAAATTTTGCACCAAGTGGTGTTGACGGTATTGCAATGATGACTCAGGAACTTACTGGTATTAACATCGGTTACGTTTCCCTTGCAATCAATATTCCCCTTCTTATTTGTGCATGGTTTTTTATAAATAAGAAATACGTTGCTTACACAACGATTTTCACCGTCATTTCATCGGTTGCCATGATTCTTATGGAAAAGTTTACGGTGTACCAGTACATATCCCCCACCAATGCATGGGTTGCGGTATTCGCATCGGGTATTATGATGGGTTTGCGTACCGCTATTATGATTAAAATCGGCGGTTCAACCGGCGGCGTTGACATTATCGCAAGTATTGTGCAGAAGAAGAAACCCTATCTCAACATCGAGAGCCTTATTTCAATCTTTTGCTACATAATCATTGGCTTCTCCTTCTTCGTTTACGGTAATGTTGAAAGTGTCGTGATGTCGGTTGCACAGATGATGATATTCAACGTTGCGATGAATAGTGTTCTCAAAACTACAAGAAATGCGGTTGAAGTTCGCATAATCACAAGTAGTCCCGATGATTTTAAGCAGGACATTCTTCTTAACTTAAAACACGGTGCAACAATCATCCCTTGTGAAGGCATGTTTACCGGCGATCAGAAAAAAATGCTTGTCACCATCATAAACATACGACAGATGGACGACCTTATAAAACTCTCTCGCAAATACCCCAATTCCTTTATTTACTTCAGCGAGGTAAACGGTGTCTGGGGCAATTTCAGATGGAATAAAACAGACGCAGTAAAATAAAAAAATCCCATTGGTATAAAGACCAATGGGATTTTTCTTTTAATATTTACGCCATACCATTTTATTTACAACGCCGGTATAACTCTGAATAATTTTAACTACCTTTGCAGACACATTCTCGTCAACATAGTTTTCAACGGGAAGTCCTAAATCGCCGTTTTCATTCATTGATACCGCCACTTCAATCGCCTGAATTACCTGTTCTGTAGTAATTCCCGCAAGGATAAAGTTGCCACGGTCAAGTGCTTCAGGACGTTCGGTTGACGTTCTTATGCACACAGCGGCAATGGGACTTCCCACAGAGAGGAAGAAACTACTCTCTTCAGGAAGCGTTCCGCTATCTGAAACAACCGCATAGGCGTTCATTTGAAGGTTGTTATAATCATGGAAACCCAGCGGTTCGTGCTGAATTACACGGGGATCAAACTTGAAATTTCTCGCCTCGATGTATTTCTTACTTCTGGGGTGGCAAGAGTAAAGAATAGGCATATCATATTTTTCCGCAACCGCATTTATTGCGTTCATAAGTGAGAAGAAGTTTTCCTCAGTATCGATGTTCTCCTCACGGTGTGCGGAAAGCAAAATGTACTTCTTTTTCTCAAGGCCGAGTTTTTCTAAAATATTACTAGCCTTGATTTTATCAAGATTGGAATGTAACACCTCCGCCATGGGAGAGCCGGTAACATATGTGCGTTCTCTTGCAACGCCTGACGCGTTCAAATATCTGCGTGCGTGCTCAGAATAACACATATTAACGTCTGCGGTAACGTCTACAATCCTTCTGTTTGTCTCTTCAGGTAAACATTCGTCAAAGCATCTGTTACCCGCTTCCATATGGAATATGGGAATGTGAAGTCGTTTTGCACCGATGACGGAAAGGCAAGAGTTTGTATCACCCAAGACAAGCAATGCGTCGGGTTTTACCTCGACCATAAGTTCATATGACTTTGCGATAATATTTCCGATTGTTGCACCGAGATTATCCCCTACTGCACTTAAATAATAGTCGGGTGCACGAAGTCCTAAATCTTCAAAGAACACCTGATTCAGTGTGTAATCGTAGTTCTGACCGGTGTGAACAAGCACTTGGTCGAAATATTTGTCACACGCCTTAATTACCGCCGACAAGCGTATAATCTCCGGTCTTGTACCAACTATTGTCATTAGTTTAAGTTTGGACATAACTCAAACCTCCTCGTAAAAAGTATCCGGCTTCTCCGGATCAAAACATTCGTTTGCCCACATAAATGTTACCATATCGGTATCACCCAGGTTTTCAATATTATGGGTATATCCCACCGGAATATCCACAACCTCGATTTTATCACCCGACACGAAGTATTCATGTACCTTCGCATCACCTATTTTGCGGAAGCGGATGACGCCCGTACCACTTACCACAACGAATTTCTCATTCTTGGTATGATGCCAATGATTTCCCTTTGTGATGCCGGGTTTTGAAATATTAACACTAAACTGTCCCCTGTCAAGAGTCTTTATAATTTCAGTAAAACTTCCTCTTGCATCGCAGTTCATTTTAAGTTCATAGGAAAATCCGTCTTCAGGCAGATATGAGAGATAGGTAGAATACAGTTTTTTCGCAAAAGCATCGCTTAAGTTCGGGACAGATAAGTTTTTCCTGCTATCTTTAAAAGAATACAAAAGATCAACAATCTCCCCTAGTGTTATTGTGTGAACGATTGGCACTTTGCAGTATTCTCCGTCACGCGTTTCCTCACCGGAAAGTGCTCTTATAAGTTCATCCACCACATCATCTATGTAAACCAAATTCATAACAGTTTCTCTGTTGTTTACAGTTATTTCCAAGTCATTTGCAATATTATTGCAGAATGTGGCAACCGCACTGTTGTAATTAGGTCTGCACCATTTACCGAAAACGTTGGGGAATCGATAGACGAGCACCTTTGCACTACTCTCTTTGCCGTACTCAAAAAATAAATCCTCGCCTGCTTTTTTCGACTGACCATATGGGTTGTCAAGTGCCGCCTGAATGGAAGATGACAGCATTACAGGACATAAATTGTTGTGCTTTTTCAACGTGTTGAGCAGTTTGTCGGCAAAGCCGAAATTGCCGCTCATAAATTCGTCCGTGTTCTGCGGACGGTTAACACCTGCCAGATTAAACACAAAGTCTGCTTTTCGGCAGTATTCATCAAGTTCATTTTCACTTGAGTCAATATCATATTCAAAAATCGTAATATCCTGTGATATGTTTCTTGTTTTGTCTTTGCCATCACGGATATTTTCAAGAGACGCAACAAGATTTCGTCCTACAAAACCCATTGCCCCGGTTATAAGTATATTCATATCAGTTCTTTCCTTTTGCAAGTTCTTCTTGGATATATGCAAGAGCAGCAATCTTTGCCATAGTTTCAGAAACGTTTAAAAGTTCGGTATTGTTGGAGTTAAACTCGGTTAACGTATTACGCTCAGCATTTCCCTCGCTGAAATACTTATCATAGTTAAGTCCACGCTTGTCGCAAGGGACACGATAAAACTCGCCCATATCAATTGCGTTTGCACACTCTTCGTTAGTAAGAAGTGTTTCGTACATCTTCTCGCCGTGACGGATGCCGATAATCTTGATAGCACTCTTATCGCCGCCAAAAAGTTCGCAAACCGCTTCAGCCTGAGTCTGAATAGTACAAGCAGGTGCTTTCTGTACAAGGATATCTCCCGCTTCACCATTTTCAAACGCAAATAAAACAAGGTCAACCGCTTCGTCAAGAGACATAATAAATCTTGTCATATCAGGATTTGTTATGGTAATGGGAGCACCCGTTCTAATTTGCTCAATCCACAACGGAATAACCGAACCACGGGAGCACATAACGTTACCGTATCGAGTACAGCAGATTTTTGTCTTTTCCGGATCTACAGTTCTCGCTTTTGCAACAACTACTTTTTCCATCATCGCCTTGCTTGTACCCATTGCATTTACCGGATATGCTGCTTTGTCGGTTGACAAGCAGACAACATTTTTAACGCCCGCTTCAATCGCGGCATTCAGCACGTTTTCAGTACCGAGCACGTTTGTTTTTACCGCCTCAATGGGGAAAAACTCACAGGAGGGTACCTGTTTAAGTGCCGCTGCGTGGAAAACATAGTCCACACCATACATAGCGTTTTTAATCGAGTTAATGTCACGAACGTCGCCGATATAGAATTTAATTTTATCCGCAACCTCCGGCATTTTAACCTGGAACTCGTGACGCATATCGTCCTGTTTTTTCTCATCGCGGGAGAATATTCTTATCTCCTTGATGTCGGTCTTGAGGAAACGGTTAAGCACCGCATTGCCGAAAGATCCTGTACCACCGGTTATTAGTAATGTTTTTCCTTTAAACATTTAAAAGCCTCCTTTTGGCTATATCATATCTAAATCTTCAATGAGTTTCATTCTTATATCACAATTTTCCTTTTCGTCTTTCCGTCCCAAAACATAGCCTATTCCACGATGAAGCCATGCGTAAGGCAATAAAATCGGCCATTTTTTGAGGTACGGGTACTTAGCGTAAAGAACTTGTTTTTTTACAAATGCCGCTTTTAAAAAACTTTTGATTTTTCCTAAAAGTGTAGGCTTTTTCTTAATCTGCTTTTCCTGCAGAACCCTGTTCATATACTTAAAATAGAAATTGCGTCGCTCTTCCTTATCTCTACCGAAAACACCGCCGTTTTCTATATCTTCAAGCAATTTGTTTGCGGTATGGATTATCTTTTCATTTTCCGTATATATTTCGTCAATAGGCGAAATCTCTAAATACTTTTTGCCGATATACTGACACACGTTAAAGAATGCGGAGTACTTCATTCGTTTAAGTGCTAAGATAAACTTTTCACGATCCATTTCATCCCAAAAACGGTGCACGTATAAAAGCACATCTGTAATCTGTCGGATTCCCACTCCGCTTCCCAAAAAATGTTTCACGCAGTGGAGAAAATTATATATCGCTCCGTCATTTACGCCCAAAGTTTTTATCTTAAAATAATTTGGTATCGTCTTTTCAATAAAGTCCTCGCTTATTCCGCTGTTTCCGCCGAATAAAACATCGCATCTTAAATCGTCATAAAGTTTGGTGTGAAGTTCTATGGTTTCATTTTTTGCATTGCGGCACACAACCTCATAATGATCTATCGCCGCTTTGTCGTAATAAAAACCGCTTTTTACGAGCAACTCAAGTGCTTTGTCTTTATCTGCTTCACCGATAAGCAGGTCAACGTCTGCGGATGTACGGTAATCCGGATTTGGGTACAAAGCGGAATTGGATATTCCCTTTAACGTACAACAAGACACTCCGTTTTTGGAAAGCGTTTCCACAGTGCTGTAAATCGAGTAAATCTTTGTAACCGATGCGGTAAGACTCGCCCGGAATTTCATTTTTATTTGTTTCTTCACTTCCTCATCAAGGTCGAGAGAAAGGGCGGCATTTGCCACAAGCATCCAAACGCCCTGAGTTGATGCAGCATCAAGGATTGCCGTGATATCGGTGTTTATTTTTTCTGCCCGCTTCCCGTTTATTTCGCAGGAAAGCAGGTATAGCATATCAGAAAAAACCGTGGTCACAAACTCACTTCTTTCGTTTAAATAATACCTTAACTATTGAAACAAGACCTTTAAATTCTTTTGTTCTTCCGAAGAAAACAAGTATAACCCCTGCAAAAATCGCGGTTACTACAAAAAGGTCAACAAACAGAATAAAGAACGATGTCTGCGGAATGAAACTTAATACGAATTTAGCGACAATAGCAATCGACACAAGTGCTATTAGGTAAATGCCCATATTGGCGAAATATTTCCACGGTTTAATACCAAATCCGTATTTCAAAATCATTCTCGGATCATACCATGACGTGGTAATAAGGTTGGTAAGTACGGTTGACAAGAACACACCTGTAATGCCCATTGTTTTGGCAAAATAAATTGAAAAGGCAATATTGAACACCGCACCGATAATCGGTCTGTAACGGCCTTTTACAAAAAGTCCCAATGTGTTTCTATACATTGTACTAATAGAATTAAGTCCGTAAATATACAGATTTGCCACAATAAGCACAACCGTCCAGACGGGGAGAAGAAATCCATCACCTATCCACCATTTGATAAAATGCTGAACAAGACAGAAAATCGCAACGGCACAGAAACCATAAGTTATAAAGGCAAGAAAATTCATTTGATAATATATTTCAAGTGAACGTTCCTTATTTTTTTCATCCGCATTAAGATTTCCCACACTCGCGACAAAACTGTTAAATATATTTATCAAAACTTTTCTTGCCGCATTAATTACAAGTACGTAGTTTGAGTATATTCCCACAACTCCGATACCTATAAATGATGACAAAACTACACTTGATGTTCCATTTAATATTACGTCACCTATTCTGTAAAGCATAAGAGAATAAACATCTTTAAGCATATGTTTTTTCTCTGCTTTGTCAAGCTTGTCCGCACCTTTGTATTTGAGTTCCTCTGAGTACATTCTCTGTGCAATTGCCGATTTTACAAAATTGCAGGTTATTGTGCTTGTCATAAGCAAAATCAAATACAAATAGAAGTTTTTAAAAACAAGTAAAGTTATGCCCTGAACTATCACAAGTCCAATCTCAAAAATCGTACTGATAATATTGAGAATATAATTCTTTTGATTAACTACGATTAAGTTACTTTTATAAACAGCAAGGTATGAAAGTGATGAATTGAGAAGGTATAAAAGAAAAATAAAGTGAATGTGTTTTATTGCTTCGCCATCATACTTAATAAGATATTCAAGAAACGGCATCAAGCAAAGACCTGCAACTAAAATTACCGCTGAAATAGTGTAGTAGCACTTTCTGTAAAAAGCCATTAAGGTCTTTATCTTTTCCGTATTTTTCTCTGCTACCGGCTTGTACAGATTGAAAATTATGGCGTTACCCACACCAAGTTCCGCAAGGTTTAAAATCATCAGTATATCCGAGAATAAACCGTTTACACCGAGATATGTGTTACCAAGCATCTTTATAAAAATTGTTCTTAAGACAAACTCAAGGATTGTCTTTACCGCAAGATATCCGATGCTTACAATGGCATTTCTCGCAGAATTGAATGTTCTCAAACTATTTCACCCTTTTTACAACTCTTTCGTATACTCCGACAAGGATTTTACCCTCATTTTCCCAACACAACTCCTCTGCCGCTTTTTCTACGTTTGCACAAAGCGTGTTGTAAAGTTCCTTGTTCTCATAAAGTTCATTTATTGCCTTTGCAATATTTTCAGGCGTTACATCGTCTAAAATTATACCCACATTATATTTGTCATTTATATATCTATGTTCGGGTACATCGGATAAAATCACGGGGATTCTCGCCTGAATATACTCAAATATCTTATTTGATACCGTGTATTTAAAATTGTCCGACACAGGTACGGTGAGTACCGCACCAACGTGTGACCTTGCCGCCTCAGGAATGAGGTCTTTGATTTCAACCGCAGGTGCAAATTCGATTCGGTCGCAAAGACCTTTTTCTTCTGCTATTTTCATAATTTTTTCTTTTGCAGGACCGAATCCTCTGATAACCATTTTCACATTATCGTCAATTTTCTCTGCCGCCTCGGTAAATTCTTCATATCCACGATATTCTACGATTACACCATGGTAAACAACTTCAAATCCATCATTTTTTGATGGTAAATTGCTTTTTTCAACTTTGAATGATGTATTGGTAACAACGGTTGGTTTTTTTATTCCGTACATTGAAACAAAAACATCCGCTGCTGCGTTGCTCACAGAGAGCATAGCATCTATGCGCTTTACCATATATCCTTCAATCTTTTCCAAAACTTTTCTTATAATTGCTCTTTTTTCAAGTTGAGGCTGGCGAGAATATATCTCGTGACAATCATAGACTACCGCGCATTTAAGTTTCTTCGCCGCAAAATAGGCCGCAGGTAAAGTATCAAAATCGTTCGCGTGGATTACATCCGGTTTTAGTTCAAGACACTTCTTGTACATATTATAAAGCGGAAGATACATTCGAAGGAACTTTTTAAAATTACTTTTTAATTTCCCTCTGTATTTTCCATCCAGCATATATATCCAATTCTTATATGGTGTGCTTTCTAAAAATTCCTCATCGAGATTTTTATCGTAACAACCCAAAACGGTAACATCCAGTCCCGCGGCATGTGCAGTATCTGCTTCACGGCGCACTCTCGGATCTTTCTTCAAACTGTTGGTTACAAGCATACATACTTTCATCTAAACACATTCCTTTACAAATCAATTTTTTACATATGATTAATACTTTCCTTAGAAACTGCAAATGATTGAGTGATGTTATTTCTTATTTTCAACACACTCATCTGTCGTCTCATTTATTTCTTTTATACGTTTCCCGTTAACCGAAAATGCAATAGCTAAAAGCATGAAAAACGGTATCTCCGCAACATAAGTTGAAGACAAGAACAACTTAACGAAAACTACAGGAATTATTGACATTATAATCATCTTAAGATACTGGTCTCGCACTTTAACAAGGACATATAAAACTCTTATCAAAAACCACAAGAAGAATACAGCGCCCAATGCTCCCAAATGCATCATAAGTTCGAGCAGAAGGTTATGCGGATAGTTAGGCTTCGTATTCAAAGTTCTGCCAATAAGTACTCGATCGCCACATAAACCATAACCGATAACAGGCGCTTTTTTTATCCAATCTACAGCTGCACCTGCAAAACTTGATCTTCCGTTATCATCCTGAATTTCATCATTTGCAAGTTTTGTAATGGTTCGACTGCTTATATCGTGCTCCTGAAGAAAACTACTTAAATCAAGCAGTGCGTCGTTATACATCGGTGTTGCCAGGAACACCGCAACCACAGTTAGTAATATAAATGAAAAATATCGCTTTTTACCATTTACAGAAAACAGAGTATTAAGGATTACACCGACAATAATACAGAGAAGCGCACCGCGTGCACCCTTTAATATAATCGTTATTAATCCAATTAAAAAGAATATTAAATTTTTTCTGGTTGTTTTTCTAAACATATCCTGCATAACAACCAATACAAAAGGAAGCAACGCATATGACAAAACCATGTAGCCGACTTCGATTTTATAATAATCCGCAAGCATTATCGCAAATACATATAGCGGAATCATATAATATGAAGCCTTTAAGA
>JAFYQP010000047.1 GCA_017559855.1 Clostridia bacterium
ATATTCCTCCTTAGCTCAGTCGGTAGAGCATGCGGCTGTTAACCGCAGGGTCGTTGGTTCAAGTCCAACAGGGGGAGCCACAAATGAATGTTGCCGTTGCGTTTCTTTCGCGGCGGCAATATTTATATTAAAAGTAAATAAGGGCCTTTAGCTCAGTTGGTTAGAGCATCCGGCTCATAACCGGACGGTCCCGGGTTCGAGTCCCTGAAGGCCCACCAAACGGAAAGACACGCTATATAGCGTGTCTTTTTTCTTTTTTCTATGTAATAGTGCGATATAAAAAACGCTCATTTTAACAGTTCATCCACACTCATATCGAATATTTTACTTATTGCCACAAGTTCAATGTCAGTCACGAATCTTTTTCCGCATTCAATTCGCTGAATTGCGTTTTTGTCCACGTCGAGGCCAAACAATTGCAATCTATCCGCCAGTATTCGTTGTGATATGTTTAACTCTTTTCTCAAAGTAGCAATTTTCCTGCCACATATATTGTTGAGTCCATCTTCACTCTTGTTAATAAACATAAAATTTCTCCTTTTTGACATTTAGTGGTTGTCAATGAGAAAAGTATATGCTATAATTTAATAAAATATGACATTTACAGAATGTCAAAAAGAAGAGGCGATTTATATGAGAAAGAAAACCGAAATCAAATTACCAAAAGGTAAGTTCAGTACCCTGTATTATTGTGGAGATTGTCGCCATTTAGACCGTAGAGATGTAACAAAAGATGGAGAGGCTGCTTACTGCAAATTACATAGAACATACAGATGTTTTGATAAAGATTATGGCTGTTCGGATTGGGAGAGATAATACAATACAAATTAAAAGAGATGTCCTGGATGAAATATGTTTATCAATAAAACCGTATAAATATGAAACAGGTGGAATTATAGGTATAAACGAAAGCGGAATAATATCCGATTTTCAGTTTGATGAAACTTATAGTTCCAATCCGTTTGAGTACAGTCCTAATGTTGATTTTTTAAATCAAGTAATAAACGGCGAGTGGGCAAATAAAAATATAGCGTTTGTAGGCTTTGTTCATTCTCATTTGAATAATGATACGTTGTCAATGCAGGATGTTGTTTATGCAAGAGACATTTTGAAAGAAAACAGTTGTCTCGCAAATATTCTTATTGGTGTTATCAATCTTGATGAGAATAAAAACTATGTTGAAATGTATTTGGTAAATATGCAAGAAAATTTTAAAATATGCTATAAAGTTATATAGAAAGAAAAGGAGTAAAGATATGGGAATATTAATTATATGCGTTATTTGTTGGCTGGTGTGGAAACTTTTTAATTGGAATGATGCCAAACAATCAACATCACAAGCATCAAAATTATCTCAAACAGAAGAAAAAATTGTTAATTCAATCGAAGAAATATATAGTTTTGCTCAAAAAAACCATTCGATTCATCCTGTAGCAATTTATATGTTTCCTAGAAGAATTGCTTCAAATTATCTCTCATGCAGTATTAAACTGATAACAAATTTGAGTGAAAGTGATATTTGGAGTGCTGAAAACGCTGCAGAAAAAGAGCGTCTATATTTGCAAGTGGCAATTGAGGAATATGGAGTCGTGGTGAAATATGATTCCGCAGTAGATATTGGTGGTTATCAATCATTTGAGCGTAGCGTTTGGAACGCAATTAAAAGAAGACACCCGGATTGGAATTTCTCATCAGATGGAAAAAGTATCAGATTTTAGGTTGGATAACGATCTTTCACTTTAAAATTAGTAAAAACTTTAATTTTTGGAACAATTTTAAACTACTAGCATCTAAATCATTCGGCTATTCAAAATAAAAAGACACGCTATATAGCGTGTCTTTTTATTTTGTGGGTGCTTTGGCGTCTGTGTATGTATATATTGAATCAAATTAGAATTTATGGTATGATAACAAGAAAACATACTAAAAGGGTGTGAGCAATATGGCTTTTGATAAAGTAAAAGGCAGCCTTGGCTTTGGTTGTATGAGACTGCCGATGAAGGAAGAACAGGTTGACACAGCGGAATTTAACCGCATGATTGACTCTTTTATAGCGGCAGGATTTAATTATTTTGATACTGCACACGGCTATATTGACGGAAAAAGCGAAACTGCAATTAGGGATTGTTTATCTGCAAGATACAATCGTGAGGATTTCGTACTAGCCGACAAACTTTCATATTGGACGTTTGAAACCGAGGAGGACGTGCTTCCGCTTTTTGAAAAGCAACTTGAACTTTGCGGCGTAGAGTATTTTGATTTCTACCTTTTCCATAATATGAACAGGAAAGGATATGAAAAGCACAAAAAGTGTAACACCTTTGAAATCGTAAAAAAACTTAAAGAGCAGGGGAAGATTAAGCATATTGCAATGTCATTCCACGATAGTGCGGATTTTCTGGACGTAATTCTTACCGAACAGCCATATATGGAAGCGGTGCAGTTACAATTTAACTATCTTGATTACGATGATCCCACCGTGCAGAGCAAGGCGTGTTACGACGTTGCGGTGAAACACGGCAAACCGATAATAGTTATGGAACCGGTACGAGGTGGCGGACTTGTGAATTTGCCGAAAGATGCGGCAAATGAACTTGAAAAATTAGGGGGCGGCAGTCGAGCATCATACGCCCTTCGTTTCGCGGCAAGTTATCCGCAGGTCTTTATGGTATTATCGGGCATGGGTAATATGGAAATGATGAACGATAATATAGAAACTTTTACGGATTTCAAACCGATAACCGATGGAGAGCACGAAGTTCTGGTTAAAGTTCGTGAGAAAATAAGAGAATCAAAGCAATTGCCCTGCACTAAATGTAATTATTGTACCGAAGTTTGCCCATGCAGTATCCCTATACCTGAAATTTTTGTAATTTACAATGATTTAATGGGTGCGAGGATCTCACGCAAAGAAGCAAAAGAAAAATTGCTACCACTTGGCGAGAAAATAAAAAGTTGTGTCAAATGCGGCAAGTGTGAGAGTAACTGTCCACAAAGTATAGAAATACGAAAAGTGCTTGAGGATCTTGCAAACTTCATTAGCGAATAATTAGTGCAATATAGACTACTAAAATAAAATTTGCTATACTTTAGATAGAACATGAAGTGAATGAAAGAATATATTTGCTGATAACAACGGAGTTGCAGTTTAACCGCAACTCCGTTTTATTTATTGCAATAAAACTATTGCCGTTTTTTAATTGGTATGATATAATAAAATGACTTAATTTTAGGGAAAATGGAGTAAAGTATATGACAACACTTGAGAAAAAATATGGTCTGACCACCGCTATCTGTATGGTAGTAGGCACGGTAATCGGATCGGGTATATTTTTTAAGGCACAAGACGTGCTTAATGCAACCGGAGGAAATATGCCTCTCGGCATCGTTGCGTGGATAGTTACCGGTTTTCTTATGATAGTTTGTGCGTCACAGTTTGCCGTGATGGCTACAAAATATGAGAAGGTGAGCGGTGTAGTTGACTATGCGGAGGCGACTTGCGGGTCTAAATTTGCATACTATGTTGCGTGGTTTCTTGTAAACATCTATTATCCGGGTATGACCTCTGTTCTTGCTTGGGTTTCCGCAAGATATTTTGGCGTTCTTTTCGGATGGGATAAGGCCGGACCTGAGGTTTTGGCAATGGCGGGATTTTTACTCATTGCGGCGTATACCATGAACTCAATTTCACCGAAACTTGCAGGTAAATTCCAGATTAGTGCAACGGTTATTAAATTAATTCCCATCGTACTTATGGCGATTATCGGCACTACAGTAGGACTTACAAACGGAACACTTGCAGGTAATTTCACATCAGTTGTTACCGAGGCTGTAGGCGGTTCAAGCAGTAGCGGACTTTTTGCCGCGATTGTTGCGACGGTTTTTGCATACGAGGGATGGATTGTTGCCACCTCAATCAATGCAGAACTTGAAAACCCGAAAAAGAATCTCCCGATTGCGCTTATCATAGGATCACTTATTGTAGTTGCGGCATACGTTTTATATTTTATTGGTGTTGCCGGTGGTGCAAGTAGTGACGTTTTAATGCGTGAAGGTGCAACTTCTGCATTTAAAAATGTGTTCGGCGGAATCGGCGGAACGCTTTTAAGCGTTTGCGTTATCGTTTCATGTCTCGGAACACTCAACGGTCTTATGGTAGGTGTAACTCGTGGTATGTACGCTATTGCGGTACGTGATGAAGGCCCGATGCAGAAAGTTTTCAAGCAGGTTGACAATGCGACCAATATGTCTACAAACTCCGCAATTTGGGGACTTTTCGTTTGCTCCGCTTGGCTTCTCTATTTCTACGGTGCAAATCTCGCACCAAATGGCGGATGGTTCGGCCTTTTCAATTTTGACTCCTCCGAACTTCCTATTGTTACCATTTATGCAATGTACATTCCGATTTTCATCGCTTGGATGATAAAAGAGAAGAATGAGGGCGTGTTCAAGCGTTTTGTTCTGCCGTCAATTTCTATTATCGCTTGTTTGTTTACCGTTTTTGCGGCGATATATGCACACGGTATTACGCCGTATCTTATGGCGAAAGCCGAGGGCAGATTTGCATTCCCGGTTCTGTTCTATATGGTTGTTTTTGCGGCCATTATGGTAATCGGTGTATTTTTCAGAAAACCCAAAAATAAGTAATAAATTAAAAGGACGTCCTAAAGACGTCCTTTTAATTTATTACTTGCAAACGCATAAAATGCGTGTTATACTGACAAAAAGAGACAAAATGAAAGGGTAATCTTACATATTCTTTATGATTAAGAAATTTGGCCTATTGCTACTTATGGCAATTTATTTTTTGATAGCGTATACTCTTCTTGAATATTATGATATTACCTGCGTTTTTCTTGAGTTTCTAAAAATACCGTGCCCCGGATGTGGAATGACACGGGCACTCGTATCCCTTTTAAATATGGATTTTGTCGAGGCGGTAAAACATAACGTTGTAGTGTTTTTTATGCCGTATGTTTTTGCGTATATATTCTTTGATTTTAAGGGCAGGGTACATAACGTACTGCTCGGCTTAATTGGTATAATTGCCGGTGTAAACTGGTTAATTAAAATAATATTATTTTTGGGAGGCTATGTAAATGTTTTGTAAGAATTGCGGAAGCGAAATGAACGAGAATGCAGTTGCATGTATGAGTTGCGGCTTTGCAAAGGGTACGGGTGAAAAGTTCTGTGCAAACTGCGGAAGCGAAATTAACCCCGGTGCTGCAATCTGTATCAAGTGCGGTGCAGCAGTAACGGGCGGTGTTGCAGGTGGCGAGCAGAAGTCTAAGTTAACTGCTGTATTACTTGCGTTTTTCTTAGGCGGTATCGGTATCCACGATTTCTACCTTGGTTACAACAAGTACGGTATTATCAAGATAATCTTAACCGTATGTACCGGTGTTGGCGGCAGCATCTGGGCATTGGTTGACTTTATCCGACTCTTAACCGGTTCTTTAAATACCGACGCAAATGGTATTGAATTAAAGAAAGAATTCTAAAGTTACATAAAAATAACCCCTTGTGGCATAGCCACAAGGGGTTATTTTATTTATCTTCAAATAACTCTTCCATTTTTACACCGAGGATTTTTGAAATAGTATAAATTTCTCTATCTGTTGCACATCTAACTTGCCCTTCCAATTTGGAATAACTTGTGGGGTTCATATTGCAACCCATAACCTGAATTTTTGCAATAAAATCCTTTTGCTTTATACCTTGTTCTTTACGCAGACGTTCAATGTTTTTGCCGACTAAATTTTTGTCACCATATACTTGCTTTCTGAGTTTCATAAGCATAATTCCTTTTTAGAATTTTTACTTATTATATTCTTAAAACACATTGACATAATTCCGTTTTGAAATTATAATGTACTTAAATTCCAATACGGAATTAAAAAAGGAGGATAAAGTTATGAAATACTGTCCAAATTGTGGTAAGGAACTTGCGGAAGAAAATACATTCTGTCCACACTGTGGCAATAAGGCAGGTGACAGAGGCTCATCCGGAACTTTGGGGACTATTGCTTTTGTGCTGTCGATAGTCGGATTTATGACGGGTATTTTCTACATAGGAATTGCTTTGGATATTGTTGCAATTTTTCTGGCAATTCGTGCGATTAAAAAATCCGGAGGAAAACCCGCACTCCCCATTTCAGGAATTGTTATAGCGGGTGTTTCTTTGATTCTTATGGCGTATGTTTTAATTTACAGTGCAACCTTTACGCCGGGGATTGTAGATAAAAGTGATGCACCGGTGGCAACAATTGTAAATAATTATGGCACAACAGAGCAGTTAACAGGGCAGGAACTTAAAGAATTGTACGACGGTAATGCGGTGGCATTCAATAAGGACTACACGGGTGCACAGATTTCGGTCGTCGCGAAAATTGACAGTATTAAAGGGGATGGCACCATTATTCTTGAGAGTGCCTATTGTGACTTTGAGGTTTTACCGGGAAACAACTTTCATTTAGCGTCATATCTTATGCCGGAAGAAAAAATAAAAGTTGAGGGCACGATTGCCTCTATGTCTAACACGTTAAAAATTGATGATGCGGTAATAACGCCTGCTGAATAATAAAAAAATAACCCCTTGTGGCTATGCCACAAGGGGTTATTTTTTTATTAAATTGATTACTCGACGGTTTTATTCTTTGTAAGCATTTTAATTACAAAGAGCGTACCAACGGTGAGTACGATACCGATAGGGAGTAAAACGTATGCACTCTGTACGAATGCCGCAATGAGGTAAACCACGAAGGAGATTGCCGCAACCGTGATTGCATAAGGCAACTGTGTTGAAACGTGATTCATATGGTTTGAACGGCTTCCTGCAGAGGACATAATGGTTGTATCGGAGATAGGTGAGCAGTGGTCACCGCAAACCGCACCTGCAAGACAAGCGGACATACCGATAATGAGAAGCTCGCTTGTGGGCTCAAAGATTGCGGCAACGATGGGGATTAAGATACCGAATGTGCCCCAGGATGTACCGGTTGAGAATGCGAGGACACAAGCAACAAGGAAGATGATTGCCGGTAAGAAGTTTGCAAGACCTGCAGCGGCAGAATCCATAAGAGCCTTAACGTAAACGTCTGCACCTAAAAGACCGGTCATATTCTTAAGAGTTGTTGCGAAGGTAAGGATAAGGATTGCAGGTACCATTGCCTTAAAGCCTTTGGGAATGGACTCCATTGCATCCTTAAAGGAAATGACACGTCTTGCGATGAGGTAGATGATTGTGACGATAAGAGCAACAAGTGCACCCCAGGGGAGACCGACGGTTGCATCGGTGTTACCGAATGCGGTTATGAAGTCGTCACCTGCAAAGTATCCACCAACGTAAATGAGAGCCAAGATGGAAATTACAACAAGAACGATTACCGGAAGGATAAGGTCAATAACCTTGCCCTTGGGGTTAGCATCTTCAACCTCTGCGGTTTCAACGTTGTCCTTACCGCTTGTGAAGAGGTCACCCTTGTTCATTGCGTTAAACTCATGGAGTTTCATAGGACCGTAATCAAGTTTCATTACGATAATGGCAACGACGAACACCAACATTAAAAGTGAATAGAAGTTATAGGGGATAGCACGGATGAAAAGTTCAATACCGCTAAAGCCCGTACCTTCTGTAAATTCAGAAACGGCAGCCGCCCAGGATGAAACCGGAGCGATCATACAAATCGGTGCTGCGGTTGCGTCAATAATGAAAGCAAGTTTTGCACGGGAGATTTTGTGACTGTCGGTAACCGGGAGCATAACGCTACCAACGGTGAGACAGTTGAAATAGTCATCAATGAAGATGAGGATACCTAAAATAAAGGTGGCAAACATAGCACCCACACGGGTTTTAATGTGTGTTTCTGCCCAACGGCCGAATGCAGCGGAGCCGCCTGCCTTGTTAATGAGAGCAACAAGTGCACCGAGGATAACAAGGAAGATGAAGATACCTGCAGTGTCGGACACGGCGGTAATAAAACCTGCGTTTATAATATTATCAAGTGCGGCAACCGGATGCCAATTGACAGAAAGTAAGCCGCCGAGGATAATACCGATAAACAGTGAGGAATAAACCTCTTTGGTAATGAGAGCAAGTACAATCGCAACAAGCGGGGGAACAAGTGCCCAGAATGTTGAGAAGTAGTTGCTTGTCGCCACTTCTCCGTCACCGGTGGCAAGAGCAACGGTTGTTGTTGCCATAACCAAAACCACGGTGAGAAGAAGGGTGAAAAGTGTTTTCTTGTTTAAAATTTTCATTTTAAACCCCTCCTAAACTTTAATGTAAAAATAATAACATAAAATGGGTAAACTTGTCAATTTAACCCTTTTTCTTCTCAGGAAGTTGAACAAGAATAATAGCCGCAAACATAAGGACACAACCGAGGATTTCACGTATATTAAGTGCACCGCCCGTAAGATTAAATCCGAGGGCAACTAAGACTGATGTGGAAAGTGCGGCAAAAACCGATTCTAAACTCATAAGAATTGATGCGGAGGTGGGATCGGTGTATTTTTGACCTACGATTTGCAGTGTATAAGCAACGCCGCAGGAGAAAATTCCCGAATACCCGATGGAAAGCCAACAGTCCAAAATCGGGCCGAGTTCCGTCTTTTCAAAAATAAACATCCATAAGAGACTTATAAAACCGCACACAAAGAATTGCAGACAGGCAAGTTTAACACCATCAACACGAGGGGAGAAATGGTCGATAACCATAATGTGACCTGCAAAAACCACGGCACATAAAAGGGTAAGTATGTCGCCATTGTTAATGGAAAGGGATGCGTCCATACACATAAGATACAGTCCCGCCACCGCAATAAGCACGGAAATCCAGATAATCGGGCGTGTTTTTTTACCGGCAAAAATTCCGATTATGGGGACGATAACCATATAAAGTGCGGTGATAAATCCGGATTTGCCCGGACTTGTATAAAGCATACCTGCGGTTTGAAGAGTAGTTGCGATACATAATAGTATACCGCAAATGATGCCGCCTATTATCAACTGTTTATTTGACTTTTGAGAAACTTCACCGCTTTTCTTTTTCTTTAAATCAAGAAGGAAAATGACGGGCAGCAGAACCAACGCACCAAGCATACTTCGTATGCCGTTGAAGGCAACGGGTGAAATTAGTTCAACACCCTTGCTTTGTGCGATAAAAGATATACCCCATATGACGGAGGTAAGAAGTAAGAGGGAATTTCCTTTTAGTTTTTGATTTTTCATATAGTACGTTCCTTTTTTCTACATAATACGTTAATTTTATATATTTTTCGTATTGCCGTCAAGGGGTTGTTTATAGTATAATAAGTTAAATTGCAAACGGAGAGATAGAAAATATGACCAATGATGAAAGACGTGAAAAAGGCCTTGCGTATTTCGCCGATGAGGAGATATACGGACAACTTGCCGAATGCAGAAAAAGACTTAAGGTTGTAAATGAACTTGACAGATGGGAATATGACAAGATAAACCTTGCGATGAAAGACGTAATCCCAAACTCCGAAAAACTTTTCATCGTTCCACCGTTTTACTGTGAATTCGGTACCAGAATAAAACTCGGCAACAATTTTTACGCAAACTACAACTGCGTTATCTTGGATGTTGCTCCCGTTACTATCGGTGAAAACTGTATGTTCGGGCCTAACGTTTCAATCTACACCGCAGGACATCCCGTGCACCCCAAAACAAGAAATACGGGATATGAGTACGGAAAACCAATTACCATAGGGGATAATTGTTGGATCGGGGGAAGTGTTACCATAACACCCGGCGTGACCATAGGCGATAACGTGGTTATCGGTGCGGGAAGTGTTGTCACCCGTGATATACCGGATAATGTTGTTGCGGTTGGAAATCCGTGCAGGGTTATTCGAGAAATTACCGATAAGGACCGACGTTATTTACATAAAGATGAACTTATTGACGATGAAATCTGGGATAAGATAAAGGACGATGTGTGATATGGAAGAATTAATTAAGCGAATAAATGAACTTGCGAAAAAATCAAAAACCGAGGGGCTTACCGCCGAGGAAAAAGAAGAGCAGGCGGTACTCCGTGGGAAATACATTGCCGCTTTCCGTCAGGGAATGGAAAACACCTTAAGCAACGTTTACATAGTCGACGAAAAAGGCAATAAGAAAAAGGTTGAGAAAAAGAAAGGTCACTGAGGATGGAAGTTTTTCCTAATTATTATGAGGATTTTTCCTGCATTGCAGACCGTTGCAAACACAGTTGTTGCATCGGTTGGGAAATAGATATTGACGAGGACACCAAGGCGTTTTATAATTCACTTAATACACCTATAGGTGAGAAAATACGGGCAAATATTGAGGGAGAGCCTCCACACTTCATTTTAAAAGCAGGGGACAGGTGCCCGTTTTTGAATAATGACGGTCTTTGCGATATAATTCTCACCTGCGGAAAGGATGCCCTTTGCGATATTTGCACCCTGCATCCAAGATTTAAAAATTTTTACGCCTCATTTGAGGAGGTCGGGCTTGGTCTTTGTTGCGAAGAGGCGGTGCGGGTGATTTTAATCCGTGACGAAAGGTTTGAAATTGAAATCCCAAAATGCGATGATGAAGAGGCAGAGTTTTTCAAAATCCGTCAAAGTATATTTGATATTCTGCAAGACAGAAAAAAACCCATGCTTTGCCGTTTTGAAGATCTGGCACGGGAATTTGGTCTGACGTTTGATTTTGTGATTGATACTTTGGTCGAAGAGTATTTAGAATTGGAGCGGCTGGACGAAAAGTGGACAGATGAACTTGAAAAATTAAAGGAAAAAACCTTTGACAAAGGAATTTTCAACAAATATCCCATATACTTTGAGCAACTTGCGGTATATTTTATATTCCGTCATTTAAGCGAGGCTTTGTACGATGGGGATATACGAGGTAAGGTGAATTTTGCACTTATGGGTTGTTTCCTTTTAGGTGCAATGTGGAGTTTAAATGAGGATAAAGAAAAGATGTTTGATCTTGTGAGAATGTATTCCTCCGAGGTCGAATATTCAGAAGAAAATTTAGAGAAAATGAGAGGTAATTAAGTTATGCAAAAAGGAAATGTAAAGGCACTCCTGCCCATTGGAGTATTCCTTGTTCTGTATTTAGGACTTGGTCTTATATTTGAGTATGCTATTAAAATCCCCATGGGATTTTACAACATACCCATTGTTGTTGCTTTTATGGTTGCACTGCTTGTGGCGTGTCTACAAAACAAAAAAGTTAGTTTTAATGACAAACTTGCAATAATGGGAACGGGAATTGGGGATAAGAATATTGTTACAATGATTCTCATATTTCTCACTGCAGGTGTTTTTGTAGGTGTTGTTGGCAGAGAAAGTGCAGAAAGTGTAGCATACTTTATGCTCTCGGTAATTCCGCCAAGATTTGCCGTGCTCGTTCTGTTTGTTGTTGCATGTTTTGTGTCTCTTGCTATGGGTACATCTGTTGGCACAATTACATTGCTTACACCTATTGCGTTCAACGTAGCAACGATTTCAGGTTTTGATATGGCACTTTGTGTTGCGACCGTTGTTGGCGGTGCAATGTTTGGTGATAACTTATCCTTCATTTCCGATACAACCATTGCGGCGTGTAACGGACAGGGTTGTGATATGAAAGATAAGTTCAGGGCAAACTTTGCAATAGCACTTCCGGCGGCAATTCTTACTATTGTAGTAATTCTTGTACTTTCGTTAAACAGCGAACTCAGCGGCGAGGTTATTAAGGATTATAATCTTATACAGATAATCCCCTATATTCTCGTTCTCATTGGCGGAATTTTAGGTATAAACGTTTTTGTCGTTTTACTTATCGGTATAGTTTCCGGCTCGATTATTATGCTTGTAACCGGGGCAACCGTTGCCACCGACCTTCTCGCAAATATGGGTGCGGGTGCAGCGGGAATGTTCGAGACGATTATGGTTACCATCCTTGTTTCTGCAATTTGTGCCCTCATTCGTGAACATGGCGGCTTTGATGCCCTTCTTTACGGAATCAAGAAGATATTTAAAGGCAAAAAAGGCGGACAGGTGGGTATGGGTGTCCTTGTCGGCGTAATGGACATTGCAACTGCAAATAATACGGTTGCAATCGTTATGGCAAACCCCATTGCTAAAGAGATTGCAAAGGACTACGATATTTCGGCAAAGAAAACCGCGTCAATACTTGACACTTTCTCCTGCTTCTTCCAGGCGATTATTCCGTACGGTGCACAGATTCTTGTCGCAATTTCTGCAGTAGCGGTGCAGGGTGGTGCGATTTCCGCATTCCAGATTATCCCGAAACTTTTCTATCCGTATTTACTTTTAATCAGTTCACTTGTGTTCATTTTCTTTGTTCCGTCAAAGGACAAATAAATGTTGCTAAATGCGTATAAAAGTGATACAATGAGTATCACCAAAAACACTTAAAAGGGGAGTCGCAATTGAATATTATAGTTGTCGGCTGCGGTAAGGTAGGCACAAAACTTGTTACAGAACTTGTTGCTGAAAAACACAGTATATTTGTTATCGATACTGATTTGGAAAAACTTGAGGAATTAGGTAATACATTAGACGTTATGTGTGTCCACGGACATGGTGAGTCTGTTTCGGTGCTTAAAAATGCCGACGTGGACAGTTGTGACCTGCTTATTGCGGTTACACGTTCTGATGAAATCAACCTTTTAACTTGCCTCATTGCAAAGAAACTAGGTGCTAAGAACACAATTGCTCGCGTGCGAAACCCGGTGTATGCAGAAGCAATCGACCTTATCAAGGACGATATGGGGCTTAGTCTGCATATCAACCCTGAACGTGCGGCGGCACGAGAGATAGCACGTCTTATCCGATTCCCAAGTGCAATACGTGTTGAAACCTTTGCTAAGGGTAGAGTTGAAATTATGAAATATGAAATTCCCGAGGGCTCGGCCCTTGTGGAACTGCGAATCAATCAACTCCGTCCGAAATTAAAGACAACCGTATTCGTTTGTGCGGTTGAGCGTGGTGGCGAGGTTTTCGTTCCTACCGGCGATTTTATTTTACGTGCAGGGGATGTAATCTCCTTTGTAGCACCCATTAAAGTTGCAAATGAATTTTTTGAAACGGTTGGTGCGATTTCCCACAAAATAACAAACGTAGTAATCCTCGGCGGCGGTCGTCTGACCTATTATCTGACACAGATACTAATTGAGTCCGGACACAAAGTAAAGATTATAGAAATTTCTAAAGAACGTTGCGAAGAACTCAGCGAAATTTTCCCTGAGGCTATGATAATTCACGGTGACGGTACCGACAATAATCTCCTCCATGAGGAGCATTTTGAAAATGCAGATGCGGTACTTAGCCTTACAGGTGTTGACGAGCAGAATGTTCTTATGTCCATCTACGCTCATCAGCAGGTGCCCAGTGCAAAAATTATCACGAAAATTAAGCATTTCGACTTTGACGACGTGCTCAGCGGCATGGATATCGGAAGCATCGTTTATCCGAAGAATATTACCGCAGATCTTATTTTGCGTTATGTCCGTGTAATGCAGAACTCATGGGAAGCAAGTATGGAATCCTTACACAGAATTGTGGACGACAGGGTAGAGGCTCTGGAATTCAGAGTCCGTCAGGAGTCTGAGGTTGTCGGTATTCCTTTTGCAGAACTCAATATAAGACGTGGTACACTTGTTGCTTGTATTACAAGAAACGGTCAAACCTTTACTCCTGTAGGTAAAGACTCCATTCAAATCGGCGATACTTTGATTGTTGTTACCACTCATAAGGGAATAAGCAGAATCGAGCAGATACTCGATGACGAGGCGGAGATTTAAATGAACACTAAACTTGTTTTTAAGTTAAACGGATATATCCTTCTGTTTGATGCAATAGCGATGCTGCTTCCCGGTATTGTTGCGCTTATTTATGGCGAGAGTTCGGGATATGCATTCATTCCGGCAATTTTAATAAGTCTTATTATGGGTATTCCGCTTATCCTTCTCAAGCCTAAAAACAAAGCGTTTTTTGCCCGTGAAGGACTTGTTACGGTTGCAATTGCGTGGATAATGATGAGTATTGTGGGTGCTCTTCCGTTTTTCTTCTCAAAGGAAATCCCCAATTTTGTCGACTGTATCTTCGAAACCGCATCCGGATTCACAACGACCGGTGCAACGATTTTAAATAACGTGGAAGCACTTAGTAACTGTATGCTTTTCTGGCGTAGTTTCACCCATTGGATAGGCGGTATGGGTGTGCTTATGTTCGTTATGGCTATAGCACCTCTTGCAGGCGGAAACAATATGCAGCTTATCCGTGCGGAATCAAGTGGTCCGCAGGTTGAGAAAATACTTCCGAAAGCAAGTCTTAATTCAATGCTTCTTTACGGACTCTATATCGGACTTACTGTTTTACAATTTGTTTTCTTACTTTTTGGCGGTATGCCGGTTTTCGACGCAATCACAACCGCAGTAGCAACCGCAGGTACCGGTGGCTTTGGTATAAAGAACACAAGCCTTGCAGGATATAGTCCTTATATTCAAGGCGTTGTCACCGTTTTTATGATTCTTTTTGCGGTTAACTTTAATATGTATTTCCTTATTGTCGCACGAAGATTTAAAACCGTGTTTAAAAATCAGGAGTTAAGACTGTTTTTTACCATTGTTTTTGTTGCAATAGTGCTTATTACCCTGAATATTTCGGGAATGTTCGACAGTATTTTATCGGCACTCCATCATGCGGCATTTACCGTAGCATCAATCATATCGACCACAGGTTTTGCCACGGTGGATTTCAACCTATGGCCGGAATTTTCAAAAATTATTCTGGTTATCCTTATGTTTATCGGCGGATGTGCAGGATCTACCGGTGGCGGTATCAAGGTGTCACGTATACTCATTTTATTAAAGGCACTAAAGCGTGAGTTTGTATCCATGATTCACCCGAAAAGCGTTAAGACGATAACTATAAACGGCAGAAAACTTGATGATGAGTCGGTAAGGCGTGTGTATGCTTATATAATCTGCTTTGTTGCGGTGTTCTTTGTATCACTTCTCATAGTATCTCTTGATAAGTTTAATTTTGAAACAAACGTAACAGCAATTGTAGCAACGCTTAATAATATCGGACCGGGCTTTGCAACCGTCGGACCTATGGGCAATTTTGCGGATTTTTCGATTTTATCCAAAATCGTACTTACAATCAATATGATTTGCGGACGTCTGGAACTTTTCCCCATATTGATACTCCTTATGCCGCATACATGGAAAAGAAATTAATAAAAAACAACAACTTGTTATTAAATAACAAGTTGTTGTTTTCATTGTTTAAGGGATGATGAATATGAAAAAAGCATATATACTTGCAGGGGTTGCGATTTTGTGTTGGTCTACGGTTGCCACGGTTGCAAAACTTATGCTAAGTGAGATAAATAACTTTCAGCTTTTGTGGATAAGTTCGCTTTTTGCAGGACTTTTTCTTCTGTGTTTCAATGTATTTACCGGTAGAATCAAGGCACTAAAAGCCTATAGGGCAAAGGATTTTTTGGTGTCAGTCTTAATAGGACTTCCTTCATCCTTTTTGTACTACGTATTTTATTATGGTGGTACCGACCTTATGCCCGCATCCCAGGCGTTTATAATTAACTATATGTGGCCGATTATGAGTGTTGTTTTTGCTTGTGTAATTTTAAAAGAAAAACTCACGGTAAGAAAAGGCGTTGCAATTTTAATATCTTTTATAGGTGTGGGAATTGTAACGGGCAGCGAACTTTTTGACTTCAATGTGAGTATTATTGCAGGAGCAGGACTTTGTCTTATGGGTGCGGTTTCTTACGGCGTATTTACCGCGCTTAATCAAAAAATGGATTATGATAACCGTATTACCATGATGCTAAGTTACTTTACAACCTTTGCAATTACAAGTGTAATAAACGGGGTAAATGGGGACTTGTTTGTGCCTGATGCGGTACAGACAATCGGTTTTGCGTGGAACGGAATGTTTACTATGGCGGTTGCAAATACCGTGTGGGTACTTGCTCTTAGGGCGGGAGAGACCGCAAAAATATCCAACCTTGCATACATAACTCCGTTTTTGTCCCTTGTGTGGACTTATCTGTTTTTGGGAGAGGTTCCGGGTATTTACTCGCTAATTGGTTTGGTTGTTATTGTAATCGGAATATTTGTTCAACTTAAAGATAAAAAGGACTCAGTTAACTGAGTCCTTTTGGTTTTACTAATTACTTTTCGTCCTTGTAAATTTCTTTAAAGTACTTATAGGTGTCGACCTTTAACTCGCCACAAGCATCCTCGTCACAAGCAACGATGCCGTTCTGATGAAGTTGAAGTGCACTGATTGTCCAAGCGTGGTCAACGCCGCCTTCAACGCAATGACGAAGAGCACGAGCCTTGTTGTGACCGCTGATGAGAAGGAGAACTTCCTTAGAATCACATACGGTTCCGACACCGACGGAAAGTGCGGTCTTGGGAACCTTGTTGGGATCATTGTCAAAGAAACGGGAGTTAACGATGAGAGTGTCCTGAGTAAGAGCACGAACACCGGTGCGGGAGGTAAGAGCTGTGAAAGGTTCGTTAAAAGCAATGTGACCGTCAACACCGCTACCGCCGAGGAAGAGGTCGATGCCACCGTAGGAAGCAATCTTATCCTCATAACGCTGACATTCTGCGTCGAGATCATCTGCCATACCGTTTAAGATGTTGATGTTCTCTGCGGGAATGTCGATATGATTAAAGAAATTGTCGTGCATAAAGTACCAATAACTCTGGTCATGCTCACGGGGGAGGCCAACGTATTCGTCCATATTAAAGGTAATAACGTTTTTAAAACTTACCTTACCTGCCTTGTTCATCTCGATAAGTCTCTTGTAAACACCGAGGGGGGAAGAACCGGTGGGGAGGCCGAGGACAAAGGGGCGGGACTCCTTGTGATTGTTGATGGCATCGGCGATATGAGCCGCTGCCCAAGCACACATTTCATCATAATCATTTTTGATAATAAGTTTCATTAAAATCACACTCCAAATTTAAGTATTACTTATATTTTACATTTTTATTTATGATTTGTCAAAGGATTATTTTTCTGTACAAACAATCGCGTTTGACGGTTAATTTTATTGCCAAAATTTACTCTGTTGTGATATAATGAAATGAAATATATTCAAAAGGAATGATATTATGTATAACCCTAGCCCTATTGATACATCAGATATTATTTTGAGCGATGAAATAATGGCACTTGCAGAACTCCTTGCAAAGAATACACACGAGGTATGGGCAAAGACACGCATAACAGACGGTTGGAAATTTGGTAAAAAGAGAGATGACAACCTAAAGGAAACTCCGTGTCTTGTTGCATATGAAGAACTTTCCGAGGAAGAAAAGCAATATGACAGAAACACAGCACTTGAGACGCTAAGATTAATCACAAAATTAGGTTATAAGATTTCGAAAGAGTAGAGGAAAATTTAAATGGCCGTAAGACCTGTATTTGTCGTTTCGCAAACCATCCCGTTCTATAAAGAATGCGAGGTTGAGTTTAAGTATAACGGTGGCTTTGCCGCCACTCAAAAACAAAAGAATATAAAAGCGATACACGAAGGGTATATTCTTAAGAGCCCCGGTGCGAAAATTCTTGAAATATCGTCCAAGTCATTGCAGAGTGAAGGCGTTCTTTTAAGTGCATTTAATCTCCTGAAATTTGTTCCGGCGATAGATAAGAGTATTCCGGTTGAAAACGTGTTTCAAGGTTCCAAGGTGTTTAGTTTAGGCGGACCGTACACCGATTTATACCACAAGACTCCAAGGGATGCAAAAAGAGACGAGAGGCTGAGAAATAGCGGACCCTTGATGTGTTTCAGATTTACAGACGAGGTCTTCCCGCTTAATCCAAAGACCGCATTTTACGACTGGATATATATAAACGCACTTCTTGAGAATCCTGCACTTTGCGAAAAAATTACAGAGTACGATGCATTTACTGACGTGGAGTTTAATCCCAACAAAAGTATTAACTGTCAGGCACGTGCAGCGGCAATTTTTGTATCACTTAAAATGAGTGGAGAACTTGAAAAAATAAAAACATTCAATGATTTTTTAAATATTACTTACGGAGTAAAATAGAGGGGTGTTTGACATAATGAAGGAATTATCACACGAAGCACTTGAAATTATCAAAAGAATGCAACAGAACGAACTTACCGAAAGCGTAATCTATGCTGAGATAGCAAAATTTGCAAAAGGTGAGGAGAACAAGAAAACCCTTTTGCGTCTCGCAGATGAGGAAAGGGCACATTACGAAATATGGAAAAAGTATACCGGTATCCATATGAAACCTCAAAAGGGCAAGGTATTTAAGTATAAAATGATTGCACGAATTTTAGGCTTTACCTTTGCGGTTAAACTTATGGAAAAAGGTGAGGAGGGTGCACAGAAAGAATACGACCTTCTTGCCGCTGAAGTTGCGGAAAGCGTTCACATCAGAGCACAAGAGGAAGAACACGAGGCGGCACTTCTGGGAATGCTTGATGAAGAAAGCCTTCAGTACGTAGGTAGTATGGTGCTTGGTATGAATGATGCACTTGTTGAACTTACCGGCTCTCTTGCGGGTTTTACTTTTGCGATGCAGAACACCAGGCTTATCGCACTTTCGGGACTTATACTCGGAATCTCTGCCACGTTTTCAATGGCGTCAAGTGAGTTTTTATCCGCAAAAAGCGAGGGTAGGAATGATGCGTTTAAATCCTGCTGCTACACGGGTATTGCGTATCTTATCACCGTAGCACTTTTGATTTTACCTTACTTGCTCCTGGACAACAGCAGATATATGATTGCTCTTTTTGCAATGATTGCGGTTGTAATTTTAATTATTGCAGGTTTTACCTACTATATATCCGTTGCAAAGGACGAAAAGTTCAAGCCGAGATTTCTTGAGATGTCCTTAATCAGCGTTGGAGTTGCAATTATTTCATTCTTTGTCGGAATTGCGGCAAAGCATTTCTTGGGCGTTGATTTATGATATACAAAAACGTACGAGCGGGAGTTTTCCTATCACGCCCTAACCGCTTTATTGCCAATGTGGAAATAGACGGAAGGGTGGAGGTTTGTCACGTTAAAAATACCGGAAGATGCAAGGAACTTCTTGTGCCCGGCGTCCGTGTATACGTTTGTAAAAGTGACAATCCAAACCGCAAAACCGCCTACGACCTTATAAGCGTATACAAGGGGGATAAACTGTTTAATATCGACAGTAGTGCACCCAACAAGGTGTTTTATGAGTTGGTTTGCGGTTCGGAGGAAGTTACTTTTATAAAGCCCGAATGTGTATTTAAAAATTCTCGCTTTGACTTCTATCTTGAAACAAAAGATAAAAAGATTTTTGTTGAGGTAAAAGGCGTAACCCTTGAAAAAGAGGGAGTTATGACGTTCCCCGACGCCCCTACGTTGAGGGGAGTTAAGCATATAAACGAACTTATCTCCTGCGTAGAAGCGGGATATGAGGGCGTTATTGCATTTATCGTGCAAACGGATTTCGGGAAATATTTCACGCCAAACAGAGACACCCATCCCGAATTTGCCGACGCACTTAAAAAGGCGGCGGAAAAAGGCGTTAAAATCCTATGCTTTACCTGCGATGTAACAATGGATAAACTTTGCGTGAAAGATAAACTGGAAATAAATTTGTTGTGAGGAAGATGTTGTTATGGCATGGTTTGACGAGGCGGTATTTTATCACATATACCCAATAGGACTTGTCGATGCTCCGAAACTCAATTCATATGAAATAAGCGAACATCGATTAAATTCCATTATTCCGTGGATAGAGCACATTGCGAGAATAAACTGTAATGCTCTTTATATAGGACCGCTTTTTGAGTCTGTAGGGCACGGGTATGAGACCACGGATTATAAAAAACTTGATAGCCGTCTTGGCACGAATGAGGATCTTAAAAACTTTGTTTCTCTATGTCATGAGAAAGGGATTCGTGTTATCTTTGACGGTGTTTTCAATCATACCGGAAGGGACTTTTTCGCATTTCAAGACATTAAGAAAAACCGCGAGAACTCCCAATATAAAGATTGGTATTGCAACGTTAATTTTGGGGGCAATAACGAATATAACGACGGCTTCTCATATGAAAATTGGGGCGGACACGACCTGCTTGTAAAACTAAATCAACATTCACCCGCAGTGCGGGAGTATATTGCAGAAGTTATCCGTTTTTGGGTGCGTGAATTTGATATAGACGGAATACGCCTTGATGCGGCGGATGTTCTTGATTTTGGCTATATGCAGATGTTAAGATCGGTTGCAAATGAGGTGAAATCGGATTTCTGGCTTATGGGTGAGGTAATACACGGCGATTATATCCGTTGGATAAATGAGGGAAAACTCCACTCGGTAACAAACTATCATTTGCACAAAGCACTTTATTCAGGGCATAACGACCATAATTATTTTGAAATCGCCCACACGGTAAAACGCCTTTACGAAATGGGCGGAAATCGTCCGGAGGACCTTAAACTGTATAATTTTACCGACAACCACGATGTGGAGAGAATTTATACAAAATTAAACAACAAGAAACACTATTTCCCTGCACACGTTCTCATGTATACATTACCCGGTGTGGCGTCAATTTACTATGGTTCGGAGTTTGGCATTGAAGGTAAAAAAGAATGGGGCTCTGACTTTTCACTCCGCCCTGCAATTGATATTAATGAGTATAAAAATGCTTATACCGAAAATCCGTATACAAAACTAATTTCCGTATTGGGCAAGATTAGAATTGAAAATAAAGCACTTTCATACGGCGATTATAAAGAACTGTTTTTGACAAATTGTCAGTATGCTTTTTCTCGCACATATGAGGGTTATTCCGTAATAATAACGGTAAATAATGCAGATAATGACTGTGAATTAAATCTCCCGTCAAATGGAGAATATATAGGACTTCTTTCTGGAGCAAGGGCAAGCGGAGTGTTTGCGGTTAAGGCGAATTCGGGCGAAATATGGGTGCCGGCTAATGAAAAAGCACCTGATATTGTACCGCTCAAGGTGGAAATTCCCGTGGAAGAAAGTGGAATTGAACCTGAAGAGAAGATGTTGCCTAATGTGCCGCAAAACAAGCCGTATGAAGAGATGACGGTTGAAGAACTTCAAGCGGCGATTATTGCAAGAATGGAGAAGAACGGACCGGTAACCGAACGAATGAGGCAGGACGTTTTTGAGAATGTGTACCACAATTCCCTTGTAACGTGGATTAAGAGTTTTAATTAGAAAGAGTGGAGAATTTATGTGCACAGCGATAAATCTGTCTGCAGGAGACAACTACTTCGGCAGAAATTTAGACTATGAGCACGATTTCGGTGAAAAAATCGTAATTACACCGAGAAATTACAAGTTCAGATTTTGCGATAAAACCCATTATGCAATGATTGGAATGGCATTGCCACATGGCGGCTATCCTTTGTATTTTGATGCAACAAACGAAGCGGGACTTAGTATGGCGGGACTTAATTTTCCCGACTATGCCGAGTATTTTGATAAAGATGAAGGTAAGACCAACATAGCATCCTTTGAGATTATCCCGTGGGTTTTAAGTATGTGTAAGAATACGACGGAGGCAGAGATGCTTCTGAAAAATGCAAACATAACAAATGAGGCGTTTGCAGACGGTATGCCGCCGACTCCGCTTCATTGGATTGTCGGTGATAAAGAGAGAACCATTACGGTAGAGCAGACAAAACGCGGACTTTGCATATATGACAATACGGTTGGAGTTCTTGCGAATAGCCCGAGTTTTGATATGCATATGGTAAACCTTGCAAATTATATGAATCTTACAAATGCAGAACCGAAAAACAGTTTTTCGGATAAAATAAGCATTAAACCCTATAGTAGGGGAATGGGCGGTATTGGACTTCCCGGTGATCTATCGTCCATGTCACGGTTTGTACGGGCGGCATTTGTAAAGTTAAACTCAATTTTCGGCGAAAATGAAGAGGAAAAAGTGCGTCAGTTTTTCCATATCCTAAACTCTGTTTATCAAGTGCGAGGCAGTGCGAAAGTAGGGGATGGTTATGAGATTACAAACTATACCTCCTGCTGCAATGCGGACAGAGGCATTTACTATTACGCCACGTATTATAACGGTAGGATAAACGGTGTTGATATGAATAAAGAAAATTTAGACGATGAGAAAATTATCGTTTATGATTTAATAGACAGTGAGAAAATAAATATACAAAATTAAAGGACGGCGTAGAGTATGACAACTTATGAGATTATCGCACAGATTATTGGCATTGCCGCAATGGCAATGAATATAATATCCTTCTTGCAAAAAGAGCATAAAACCATTATTGTATTCCAATTTTTCGGCTCAAGTTTGTTTGTAATAAATTATCTTATGCTGGGTGCCTATACCGGTGCTATGATGAATGCAATAGCCCTTGTTCGAGCGATAATTTTCACCAATAAAGAAAAATTCCACGCAGATAAGCCGATTTGGGTTGGCGTTTTCTCAATCTTTTATATTGCGGCCTATGTCCTTACCTTTACCGTGTTCAACAAGGAAGCGACCACGGCGAACTTTATAATCGAACTGCTCCCCGTTGTTGCAATGGTAATTCAGACCATAAGTTTCGTTCTTCCTGATGCAAAAGATATTCGCAATTTTGCCTACGTGGTGTCTCCCTTGTGGCTTACCTATAATGCAATAAACATGACAATCGGTGGTGTTCTTTGCGAGGCGTTTGCACTGATAAGTGTTACCATTGGCAAAATCAAACACGACAGAAAAAGGTGAGCAAATATGAAAATAACCGAGATAGATAAAAATTTTGCGGTTAAAACCGAAATTAGCAAAGAAGATATCGAGTTTTATGATGTAATGGAATCCCCCTTTAAAATCTATGGTGTTTTTAAAGAAAACGGAAAGTTCCGCCGTATGAGCGAGGACGTGGCAAAAACCGTAAGCCCTAACGTGTATGCACTTCATGCAAACACCGCGGGAGGAAGAGTTAAATTTGTTACCGACAGTCCTTACGTTGCGATAAGTGCAAAAATGGGTGAGATTTGCAGAATGCCTCATTTTGCTCTTACGGCAACCGCAGGTTTTGATATGTACGATGAGGAAGGATATACAGCAACCTTTATGCCGCCGTACGATATGGAGTCGGGATATGACAGCGTGTTCGATTTCCCAACACCAAAACTTCGCGAAATCACTATAAATTTCCCACTGTACAGTGATGTTTGCGACTTGTATATAGGTATTAAGAAGGGGAGCAAATTAGCCCGGGCAAAGGAATATGCAAACGAGAAACCCGTTGTATTTTACGGCTCGTCCATTACACAGGGTGGATGTGCATCACGCCCCGGTAATTCATATCAGGCCATAATATCGCGTAAACAGAACCTGCATTACATAAATTTAGGCTTTTCCGGCAGTGCATGTGCAGAGGATGAAATTGCCGAATATATTGCAAATCTCGATATGTCCCTCTTTGTTTACGATTATGACTATAATGCTCCCAATATAGAGCATCTCGAAAAAACCCATAAGCGAATGTTTGATACGATACGAAAGAAAAATCCTGACCTTCCGATTTTGATGGTTACCCGACCGGGTATTTCTCCTGATATTGCAGAGGTTGAAAAACGCCGTGAGATTGTCTGTGCAACCTATAAGGCGGCATTAGATGACGGTGATAAAAACGTTTATTTTACAAATGGCAAAGAAATTTTTGAATACGCCGATAAAGATGCAATCACGTGTGATGGTGTGCATCCCAATGACTTTGGGTTCTGGTGTATGGCACAGGTAATTGGTGAAAAAATAAAGGAAATCAGGGGGAGAAAAGCATGAATAAACGAAATATGTGGCAGATGTTTAAATTTACCCTTTTTTCCATCTCGGCAGGTATAATTCAAGTTTTGGTATTTACACTATTGAATGAAGTTTTTAAATTTGCCTACTGGCCTGCGTATTTAATTGCACTTATCGCATCTATTGTATGGAACTTTACTTTCAATAGAAGGTATACTTTTCGCTCTGATGCAAATATCCCGGTAGCAATGGCAAAACTTTTCGGTTTTTACCTTGTTTTTACTCCGGTTTCCACATATCTCGGACATATTGCCGATGCAAGTGGAATAAACGAGTATATTGTTCTGGGTGTGACTATGCTCTCAAACTTTATTCTTGAGTTTTTGTTCTGCAAGTTTATTATTTACAAAAATAAAGAGGATACTTTGATTAAATAATAAATTGCAAGGCATATTAAGTTATGCTATACTTAAAAAAGTTTAAACAAGAGGAGTGCTATCTATGAGAATTGGTATTTTAGGCTACGGCAATTTAGGTCGTGGTGTGGAGTGTGCAATCAAGCAGAATGAGGATATGGAACTTGTTGCTGTTTTCACTCGTCGCGATCCGAAATCCGTTAAGATTTTAACGCCCGATGTTCCCGTTGCAAATATATCCGATATTTTAGAATATAAAGATAAAATTGACGTATTGATACTCTGTGGCGGAAGTGCAACCGACCTTCCTGTGCAGACTCCGGAATATGCAAAATATTTTAACGTTGTTGACAGTTTTGATACACACGCAAAAATTCCCGAACACTTTGCAAACGTTGATGCTGCTGCAAAAGAAGCGGGAACAGTTGCGGTAATTTCCGTGGGTTGGGACCCCGGAATGTTCTCACTTAACAGAATGTACGCAAGTGCACTTCTTCCCGACGGAAAGGATTACACCTTCTGGGGTAAGGGCGTAAGCCAGGGACACTCTGATGCAATCCGCAGAATTGAGGGGGTGGTGGATGCACGTCAGTATACCGTTCCCGTGCCTGAGGCTCTTTCTGCGGTAAGGGCAGGGGATTGCCCCCAACTTACAACTCGCCAGAAGCATACTCGTGAGTGTTATGTTGTTGTGGAAGATGGTGCAGATAAGGCGAGGATTGAAAACGAAATCAAGACTATGCCCAACTATTTTGCAGATTATGATACCTTTGTATACTTTATAACCTTAGATGAGTTAAAACGTGACCATAGCGGAATCCCCCACGGTGGCGTTGTTATCCGTTCGGGCAAAACCGGCTGGAACGGTGAAAACACACATATTATCGAGTATAGTTTGAAACTTGATTCCAATCCGGAATTCACAACTTCCGTGCTTGTGGCATATGCCCGTGCGGCATATAGATTAAGTTGTGAGGGTGTGCGTGGTTGCAAGACCGTGTTTGACATTGCACCTGCATATTTGTCATCAATGAGCGGTGAAGAACTTAGAAAAAACCTTCTGTAATTGAGGTAGTTTAAATGGATAGAAATAAACTTATTGAAACACAAAAATGGATTAAGGAACAACTTGAGACTTCCGTTAATTTCTGGCTTGAAAACGGAATGGATAAAGAGCATGGCGGCGTTTACACCTGCCTTGACCGTAAGGGTGAGGTTTATTCCACCGATAAGAGCGTATGGATGCAGGGTAGATGCGGTTGGACATTTTCATATCTTTGCAATATGTATGGCGCAAAGAAAGAATGGCTTGATGCGGCGAAGAGTTGTATCGACTTTATGGAAAAATATTGCATAAATCGCAATGCGGGCAGACGTATGTACTTTACCGTAACCGAGGACGGAAAGCCCCTTCGTCAGAGAAGATATTGTTTCTCCGAGGGCTTTTACGCAATGGCAAATGCGGAGTATTATCTTGCAACAGGTGATGAGGAGTGCATAAAACGTGCCCGTGAAGCATATGAACTTATCTGGAATTTAAATAACGGACTTATCACGGATCCTGCAGGTCTCGGTCCTAAAACCATTCCCGAAACAAGAAGCGGCAGAGCCCTTGCAGATCCTATGATTTACCTCAATATTTCTGCAGTTATGCGTCGTTGCGATCCGGAGAATGCTAAACTTTATAACGAGCGTAGCCGTGCGTGTGCGGAGGATATTTTTACATATTTCCGTAAGGAAGAAATGCGTTGCACCCTTGAGAGTGTTGCAAAAGACGGTACTCCCGAACTTGATTACACCGCAGGTCGTACGGTAAATCCCGGTCACGACATTGAATGTGCGTGGTTTGTAATGCAGGAAGCACTGTATCAGGGCAACGACGAACTTTATAAAAAAGCAGTTTCCATGTTCGACGATGCGTACAATATGGGTTGGGACAATGTTTACGGCGGACTTTTATATTTCATCGACTGTCTCGGAAAGCCGGTTGAGGCGTATGAACATGATATGAAACTCTGGTGGCCGCATAATGAACTTTTAATTGCGTCCATGATGATTTTCCGTGATACAAAAGATTCCGAATATCTCGATATTTTCTATAAAACTCTGGATTACTGCAAACAGGTATTTGCAGACGGAGAGTATGGCGAGTGGTACGGATATCTCCGCCGTGACGGTCTTCCTACCGAGCCAACAACAAAAGGCTCTACCTTTAAGGGCCCGTTCCATTTACCCCGTTGTCTTATTATGGTTGATAAGATGATAGACGATGTTTTAAAGGATGAGTAATGTGAAAAAAGTTAAAATTACCGTAATGCGGAAGGCGAGTTACCCCGACCTTATGGAAAAATACGAAAATCCAAACGAACACGGATGTCCTCATAATGTAGGCGACGTATTTGTTGTTGAAAATGCGGAAAAGCCTGAAAACTTCTGCTTTAGTGCATGGCAGAGTATTCGCGAATACGTGGTCGTTCTCGCGTATGGCGGCGAAGATTTCTTTGATGGTTGGATGAAGGATAAAAAGTCTGCGATGCTCTCTTGTGCAGACGGTTTCCGACCGGTATCATTCTACCTTGAAACAATTGAAGATTAAACCTTTTAGACGCTTTGAAAACCAACGTTTTCAAGGCGTTTTTATTTTTTCTAAAAACTATGGTCGAAACCTATATAAAATCTTGCATTTTATGTAGGTTTTTGTTATAATGATATAGTGTTTATTTTGGGTAATTGTATCCAAAAAACAAGATGTCGAATATATCTTAAAAGAGGTGTGACATATGGGTGAAATCAGCGGTAAAAAGGAACTTCTTGCAAAACTTCAGGAACTTACAGAGATTGTTGAGCGATGCGGCGATAGCAGTTTGCCCCGTGAATTGGAGCAGATTATTGAATATAACAAGATTTTATATACGGACGGTCTTTCCAATCTGGGAAATCGTACGGCTTTCAACGCACACAAAAAGGAACTTGAGACAAATCCCAATGTTGCATGTGTAATGATTGACGTGAATAACCTGAAAGTCTGTAACGACAAGTACGGGCACCGTGAGGGCGATAAACTTATTTGCGACTGTGCGGAATGTATTTCAAAGGCTTTTGCGGGTATTGGCGGTTGTTATCGCATCGGTGGTGACGAATTTGCGGTGCTTATTGGTGATGCCGATGAGGCAAAAATCGTAAGAGCACTTGACAAACTCAATGTTTTCATCGAAGACAAAAACAATGACCGCATCTTGGATTTATCGATTGCATACGGCTACGCAATCCGTAAAGAGGGCGAGAGTATGGAGCAGGTCATAAATCGAAGTGACAGTTTTATGTATGAGATGAAATACCAAATGAAAATGGAGTCTCCCGTATTTACAAGGGCTAAGGTTTTCAATTTCCTTAACGTGCTTGAAATTTTAAGTCACAATACAGACGATTATCTGTTCCTTTATGATTTAGACGAGGATAAGAATTGGATTTTCGGAAATGTTGAGGCAAAATATGAACTTACAACAAACCAAAACGGAGAAATAACTCTTGATGATATATTAAAAATAACACATAAAGATGACCGTAGTGCAATAAGCAGAAATATCCTGCTTGTTGCAAACGGGAAGAAAAAAAGTTATGACGTAAACCATCGTTGGCATACAAAAGATGGAGAGGTCGTGTGGCTTAACTGCCGTGCAACCGCAATTTGTGACGAAAAGAATATTCCTCATGTAATGATCGGCAGGGTTTCAGAAGAGGCGGTAAGACATCTGTTTAATCCGCTTACGGGACTTTTTAATAAGATTCAGATGATGGCAGACCTTAAGCAGAGATTTGCAAAAGAGCCAAGTGGCTATCTGCTTATCGTCGATGTGGATGACCTTGCAGCGATTAACTTAAGCCACGGCAGAGAGTATGGCGATGAACTCATTAAAAAAATCGCAATTTCCATGCAATCTCAACCGGAGTTTGAGCGTGTATATCACATTGAACACAATTATTTTGCAGTATGGGTAAATGCGGATAGTAAAATTGAAGTTCATTCCGCATTCGCACGAGTGCAAAATGCGGTCATTGACTGTTGTACTCTTTCTGCCGGTGCGGCACCTATGGATAAAAACATATTTGCAGACGAAGTGAAACTTTACGATTCTGCAAAACTTATTCTTCGTGACGCGAAGAAAATGGGAAAAGGTGCGGTTGAGTTTTATACCAAGGAAGAAATCCGTGAAAAACTCCACGCGGTTGCACTTCTTGAAGAACTGCACGAAAGCGTTAAAAATAACTACAGCGGATTTTACATCAATTACCAACCCCAACTTAAGGCGGGAAGTTATAAAATTTGTGGCGTTGAGGCACTTGCCCGTTATCGGTCACGAGACGGAATTATGGTTTTCCCCAACGAGTTTATTCCGCTTCTCGAACAGTCAAGACTTATCGAAAAGGTTGGTCTTTGGGTCCTTGAAAATGCACTTATTCAGTGCTCAAAATGGCGGAAGACAGAGCCGAATCTTAAAATAAGCGTTAACTTCTCCACTATTCAGTTTAAGGACAGGGAGATTGCGGCAAAAGTTATCGAAATCCTCCAAAAGACCAATATGCCGGGTAGTGCACTAACTATTGAAATTACCGAGTCTATTCAACTTGAGGGTGCAAAACGTTTTACTACGAGTATAAACGAACTCAAGAAGCATGGTGTTAGCATTGCGATTGACGATTTCGGTACGGGCTATTCAAATATCGGATACTTAAAGAAACTTGATATTGATGAGGTCAAGATTGATAGAATGTTTGTGCGAGACCTTCAGGAGGATACATACAACTATCGCCTTATCAGTAACACTATAGAACTTGCCAAAACAAATAACATCAAGGTTTGCTGTGAAGGTGTCGAGACCAAGGAAGAACTTGTAATATTGGAGCAGTTATCTCCTGACAGTATGCAGGGCTACCTGTTTGAAAAACCCACGGACGCGGATACCATCACAAGCACATATTTCGATGCGGAAACTTCACTTTTCAGAGAGCGTGAGGAATTCATTGAAGAACTCTACATTTACAAGACGAAAAAAGGCGCTGTACGTTTTGACACAAAGGCCATTCTTCGCGAAACAAACGTAGGTCTTTGGAAAATTCACTACAATCCGAAAAATGAGGTATATCATCTTTACGCAGACGATACAATGGAGCGCATTATGGGTGTTAATAAGAAATACGCACCTGAAGACTGCTACAGATATTGGTTTAATCGCATTAAGGATGAGCAGAAGGAATATGTTTCAAAAAATATAAAACTAATGACCACCGAGGAAAAGGTTGTTCAGTTGCAGTATGAATGGGACCATCCGGAATTTGGCATGGTAACCGTAAAGAGCAGTGGCCGATATGTGGAAGACGTTGACGGTATGGTGGTTATTGAAGGTTACCACAGAATTTTAAGTGACATCAAGGAAGTATAAATTATGTTTAAAAAAGATTTATACCGCTATTACGGAAATGAGGGCGAGAGTTTTCTCCATCGCCTTTTCCGCCCACCGGAAATTAAATACCTGAAAGCGTATCGTAGGGCAAATATGTGCAACACTCCGATACTTAAACAGTTTTATGAACTGAAACTGAAAGTGATGTCTCATAAGACGCACATACAAATCCCCGCACGAACGCAAATCGGCGAAGGTTTTTATATCGGGCATTCAGGAAGAGTGGTAATTCACCCCGACGTAAAAATCGGAAAGAACGTTAACGTTGCAACCGGTGTTACAATAGGACAAGAAAATCGAGGTGCAAGAAAAGGTGTGCCCACCATTGGGGATAACTGCTGGATAGGAACCAATGCGGTTGTTGTCGGCAACGTTAAGATTGGCAGTGACGTTCTCATTGCACCGCTTACATATGTAAATTTCGATGTGCCCGATCATTCTATTGTTATAGGAAATCCGGGGAAAATTGTAACCCGTGAGAAAGCAACAGAGGGTTATGTTTGCAACAAGGTATAAATAATGGAGGTGAGGACTTGGGGCAGAAAGACGGCAGAATTAAAAAGAATGTAATCTCAGGCTTTTTATATCAGATTATCTTAATTGCTCTGGGTTTCATCTTGCCGAGGTTGTATCTTGAAAATTTCGGTTCTGAGGTAAACGGCGTTCTCTCAACGATAAAGCAGATTTTTACCTATATGTGTCTGCTTGAAGCGGGAGTTGGACTTGCGTCAACTCAGGCACTTTATAAACCCATTGCGGAAAAGGACTATAAGGGTGCAAGTTCGATTCTTGCCGCCACAAGTTCCTATTATTTTAAGACAGGTATCATTTACACCGCAATAGTTCTTGTTATTGCCTGTGTTTATTCCTTTGTAATTCCTACAAGTATTAACAGTTTTGTTCTGTTTACCGTAATTATTCTAAACGCGCTTCCTGCACTTTTCAGTTATTTCGTTCAGGCAAAATACAGGGTGCTTATGGAGGTTGACGGCAGAAAATACGTAATTACAAATTCGGAAATCGTCCTGCAAATAGCGTCAAACGTGGGCAAGATTTTAGTTTTGCTTTTAACCGACAGCCTTGTTTTAATTCAACTTGTCTACTGCGTTATCGCCCTTGTACAACTTGCGTATCTCTATTTTTATGCCAAGAAGAGATACACCTGGCTTAACTTTAAAGAGAAACCAGATTTCAAGGCGATTGCACAAAAGGATAGCGTTTTGGTGCATCAGATTTCGGGAATGGTGTTTAACAATACCGACGTACTGCTTCTTTCCGCAATGTGTGACTTCAAGGTTGTAAGCGTTTATACCATTTACAATATGTTCTTCTCTCAAATGCAGGCGTTTATTACCAGCATCGTTTCGGGATTCAGTTTCGCTTTAGGTCAGATGTTTCAGGTGGACCGGGAAAAGTTTAACCGTGTGTATTCGGCATATGAAACGCTTTACATTATGGCGACCTTTATCATCTATACCCTGATGGCAACCTTTCTTCTTCCGCTTATTCAGATTTACACAGACGGAATTAACGATGCAAATTACACTAATGCACTACTCATTTTCCTTTTCGTAGTTATGAATCTTTTATCAAACGGAAAACTTCCGTCAAACTACGTTTTGGAGTTTTCCGGTAAATTTAAGGAGACGAGATCACACGCGATTATTGAAATGGCAATCAATCTTGTGGTTTCCGTATTTGCCATCTTAAAATGGGGCATTTGCGGTGCAATTTTTGGAACCATTATGGCACTTCTTTTCAGAGGCCCAATGATGATTTATTACGCAAACAAAAAAGTTCTTGAAAAAAGCGTGTTTTCTACCTATAAGCATTGGCTTATTAACGGAGGAGTCTTCGCCTTTGTTATGATAATTCTGTCTGTCGACAGTTTTTCCGGATTGTCTTTTTTTAAACTGCTCATAAACGGCGTGATTCATTCCATATGGATAGTTGCACTTTATATAGGCGTAAACTTTATATTCAACAGACAAGCATTCAAGACGATTATTGAATATTTCAGGGGGAAGAAAAGGTCGTGAGTATTCCGAAAAAAATTCATTACTGTTGGTTTGGCGGAAAAGAATTGCCCAAACTTGCAAAAAAGTGTATAAAAAGTTGGAAAAAATATTGTCCGGATTATGAGATTATCTGTTGGAGTGAGGAGAATTTCGACTTAAGCCAAAACAGATATGCAAAAGAAGCATATGAAGCGAAAATGTGGGCATTTGTAAGCGACTATGTGCGACTTAAAGTGCTTTATGACGAAGGCGGTATTTACCTTGATACCGATGTTGAGATTATAAAAAGCATTGATGACCTTTTAGAATATTCGGGCTTTATGGGCTTTGACAAAAAGGGAATTATTGCAACGGGACTTGGTTTCGGTGCGGAAAAGGGGAATGAGATAATCGGCATGATGCTGCATGATTATGATGATATTCCTTTTGTAATGCCTGACGGGAACTATGATTTAACCCCGTGTCCCGACAGAAATACGGAAACTCTTTCAAAAATGGGTATGGATGTGAAGAATACCGACCAGACCTTTATAGGTATGCGATTTTTACCGCAGGAGTATTTATGTCCGATGGATTATTATACGGGCAAGAAAACAATTACGGAAAAGACGTATTCAATACATCATTACTGTGCGTCGTGGACATCGAAAAAGACAAAGCGAACGACAAGGATAAAGCGTATTATCGGTGTCAGGATGTATGATAAACTTTACGGCAAGTTTTTACATAAATTCAAATGGTTAGAATGGTAACCGATTTAGGGAGTGTTTTAAATGCCATACTTAGAAAAAGATAAGGTTGACGAAAAAACAAGAAAAAAACTTGAGGAACTTATAGAACATTCATATGGGAATTATTGGAAAAAGAAAAGAATATTTGACATTTTCTTTGCATCTCTTATTCTTCTTTTCTTCATTCCGCTTATGATAATAATTTCTCTTATTATCGTAATTGACGACCCGAAAGCAGGGCCTTTCTATAAACAGGTGCGTGTTGGCCGTCACGGAAAAGAGTTTTATATGTATAAGTTCCGCACAATGCATCCTAACGCGGATAAGTTAATTGAAGAGTTAAGTGAACAGAATGAAATGGACGGTCCGGTGTTTAAAATGAAAGAGGATCCGAGAATTACCCGTGTGGGTAAATTCTTAAGAAAACTGTCACTTGACGAACTTATGCAGTTTTTCAACGTGTTAAAAGGCGATATGACTCTTGTTGGTCCCCGCCCGCCACTTCCCCGTGAGGTGGAGTTTTATACCGACTACCAGAAACTCCGTCTTCACGTTACACCCGGACTTACCTGTACGTGGCAGATTTCAAAAAACAGAAACGACATCCCATTTGAAAAGTGGGTTGAAATGGATTTGGATTACATACAGAACAGAACCACATGGAACGATATTAAAATAATGCTTAAAACACCGCTTGTTATGCTCTCTGCTACCGGCAGATAAAATCCCGAAAGGAGAAACGGAAATGAAAGTTGCAATGCTTGGCCACAAGGTTATCCCCTCAAGACGAGGTGGAATTGAAAACGTACTTACCACAATGTGCCCGATTTTAAATGAGTTAGGCGTGGAGGTCACTTGCTATAACCGTTCCTCCGATAAGGTTGAAAACGAGTATATAGGCACGGTGAAAGATAAAAAGTATCGTGGCGTACGAATCAAAAGTGCACCAACCCTTGACGTAAAAGGCATTGCTGCTATGATGGCGTCATTTACGGGAGCAATTCGTGCCGCATTTGGCAGATACGACGTTGTCCATTTCCATGCAGAAGGACCTTGTGCCGCTATGTGGATTCCGAAACTTTTCGGTAAAAAATGTGTTGCCACGGTACACGGTCTTGATTGGCAAAGAGAAAAATGGGGCAAGGGATTTGCTTCAAAGTATATTAAATTCGGCGAAAAATGTCTTGTTAAGTATGCAGACGAGGTAATCGTATTAAGTGGCAGTGCACAGGAGTACTTTAAAGATACGTATAACCGTGAAACCGTTCTTATTCCCAATGGAATAGCACGTCCTACCAATCGTGAGGCAAATATAATAACCGAGAAATTTGGGCTTTTAAAAGATGAGTATATTTGCATTATCTCCCGCCTTACCGCGGAAAAGGGAATACATTATCTCATAGACGCATATAACGGGTTAAAAACCGACAAGAAACTTGTAATTGCCGGAGATACAAGCGATACCGACGATTACGTTGCCCTTCTTCGTGAGAAGGCACAGGAGAATCCCAATATTATCTTTACGGGGTTTGTATCGGGCGATACATTAGATGAACTTTACAGCAATGCGTATATGATTTGTCTGCCCTCCGACCTTGAGGGAATGTCACTCAGCCTTTTGGAGTCTCTTGCATACGGCAATGCGGTTCTGTGTTCCGATATTCCGGAAAACACATGGGTTGCAGAGGAGTGGGCAAGATACTTTAAAAGGGGCGACGTCGAGGATCTAAGACAAAATCTTCAAGAGTTGTGTGACAATGAATCGGCGGTTTTAAAACTTCGTAATGGTGTTGCGGATTTTATTTTGGAAAAATACAATTGGCGTGACGTGGCACAGACCACGAAGAGCCTTTACGAGAGCATAAAGTGAAAGGGGAAGGCGAATATATGAAAACGCGAATAATCGAACATCTTAAAAAAGTCCTTCCGCCGGAGGTCGTGTTTACATGGATAGACAATTTTGTTATCGAAAAGTGCGAAAACAACGAGATTGTCATTGTGTACTATGGTAACGAGCCTTTAAGTAAATTCAAAAAGGAATATCAGGAAACCGTATATTCCCATATCTGTTTCGTTGCGGGCTATGAAAACAAAATAAAACTGAAACAGCGTAAGGTTAAGCGTGAGAAGGTACCGAAGGATATAAAGGAAAAGAAACAGGGCAGAGGCAGTGTTGCAAAATGGTTTGTTTTAAGTTTCATTTTTATTGCGATTGCGCTCTCTATCGCCCTTGTTATTGGAAATTATATTGCTGACCGTACATTCCAGGAAACCTTTTATAACGTGAGTAGTTTAAAGGCAAACAACACTATGCGTGTTATCCAAATTTCCGACCTTCACAGTTGCGAGTATGGTGAGAATAACAAAGTTCTTATTGACCGAGTAACTAAATTAAAACCGGATATTATCATCTATACAGGAGACTGTCTCGATTCAAAGGCGGCATCTCGTACAAATGTGGTCAAACTCTGTGAAACACTTGCAAAAGTAGCACCGTCATACTACATCTACGGTAATAACGAGGTTGAAAGGTTTTATAAATTCCCGCTTAATCAAACGGAACTTGACGCAAAGTTCGGATTCAATGACAAAAATCGCGATCCGTCAAAACTTACAGCCATAACCGACGACCTTGAAAAAGACCTTGAGGCGGCAGGCGTTAAAGTTCTGAAAAATGAGAAGGACACAGTTCTTGTGGGAACTACCAACGTGGATGTTTTTGGTGTTCTTACCTCAAATCCGTCCTCCTTCTGGTCCTATGCAGGAGATGAATTCAATAAATTCTTATATGAAAACACGGAGAATTTAAAAATTATGGCAATTCACGAACCCACCGTTTTCACTGAGTTCGAGGTGGAAACATGGGGAGATCTTGCAATATGCGGACATACCCACGGTGGCACGGCAAGACTTCCTCTCTTTGGTGCACTCTACACCCATGAGGAAGGATTTTTGCCCGAACGTCAGGGCTATTACGTTTTCGGCAGATATGAGGTTTCCGGCAGACCGCTTATTGTAAATTCAGGACTTGTGAACAATAATCTGCTTCGCATTAACAATAAGCCTGAAGTTGTAATAATAGATATAAACAGATTTTAAAAGGATGTGATGGGATGCTTACTTCACTTTTATATAAGTTACCGTATCTGGTAATCGGCGTATTTTTTGTAATTGCGGCGGTTACTATCTTCCTACGGGCACGAAAGATGACAAGAAGTGAGTTCTTTAAAGTATTCAAAGAGGCGAAATACATACAAGCATGGGTACTTATCGTTACTTTTGTGCTTAGTTTCGCTTTTGGTGTACTTAATCATTTAAACTCGAAAAATTGGGTTTCTGCGGTTGTTGCCTTGAATTATTCAGAGGCGTCCCAGGCACAAAACTCCAACGGTACACGCTACAATATGGCGGAAATTACCTGCGACGAGGTAATCGAGAAAGCCATCGAAAAAGGTGCTTTTGAAAACGTAACCGTTAAAGACATTAAAAGTTGCCTTTCCGTTTATCCATACGTTCAAGGTAATGTTAACAGTAAAGAGGAATATCATATTTCAACCGAGTTTATCGTTGAATACTGTGCATCACGCAAAACACGTCACCTTGATGCAGAAAGCGTAATTCAACTTATTACAAGTGCCTATAAAGAATATTACATAGAAAAATATACCGACAGTTACCGTCTTAAAACCGATGAAGAACGTCCGGATTTTTCTAAAATGGAGTATATGGACATAGTTCTGTACCTCAACAAGGAAGCAACGGGAATACTAAATTATCTTTACGGCCTGTCTGAAAAAGGTTCAAGTTTCGTAACCTCCACAAATACAACATTTAACTCCATTGCGGGAAAGGTTTTTCAGTTCAGACAGACTCAGATTGAAGAAAACTTAAAATCCCTAATCCTTCAAAACGGTATTGTCAGAGATAAGTCGGGATACGTTGACCGTCTTTCTTATCAAAACGTAAATACCGGCTTTGATAGGCAAAAACATGCGGCATCATTTAACCTTTGCAATCAGGCGATTGCGATGTATTCCGAGGAAATGACAAGAGTTGTTCTCGTTCCCACATGGGACGAAGTGGGTAAATACTATATGGGCCGAACCAAGGTCGGTATTGACGAACTATCTGTCAAGGCCACCGGATATAGCGATCTTGTAGCAGGTAATGAGAAGGAAATTATGGACAACAATCTTGTCATAAGCAAGATGAATGCGGCGGCCAATGTAAATGTAAACCAAATGGCAGATACACTTGTTGCGAGTATTGACAAGAGCCTGATTGACTTCACAAAAGAAGCGATAACCGCAGGTCGTGAATTTTCAAACTATAAGATGAATCAGTGTATTGCGGTGAGCGTTTCCGGCACATCACTCTTCTCCGAACTTAAAGATATACTTATTTTCGCAATCCTTGCTTATGCGGCGATCGTTCTGTATGCGATAGCAAAAAAGGATTTCAAGAAAGAATAAAAAACTTATAAAGGAGGTACAATAACGTGAAAAAATCCCGAATTTTTACAATTATACGAAAAGTTCTGCCCTTTATTGTAGTTTTTTGTCTTCTTGCAACGCTTTTTATTAGAGCGAAACTAAGCAGTTCCAACACATTCATTGCGTCTGAAGTAATCCACTATAACGATGAACAAGCGGAAAAAGGCTTTGCCCCTACGGGAGACAAACTTGATGTGAATGAAATTAAGTCCTCCGCGGTTATGTCAAAGGTTGTAAACCGAATGGGACTTACCGGCATTTACTCGGTTGATAATCTTATTTCAAGAATAAGCATAACTCCTCTTCCCGATGCGGATAAATTGGCACAGAAGGAAGCAAAACTTGAAGAAGGCGAGGAGTACATCTACGAGCCCAGCACATTCATTGTCTCCTTTGCTGCCACAAGTGATGAGGGCCCGGAATTTGCAAGAACAATACTTGATGAGACTTTAGACGTTTACTTTGCGGAATACAGTCAGAAGTACGTAAATATTGCCCCTGCAAATAACACGGTCGATAAGTTGTACGACGAGAATTACGACTATATCGAAATGATGGAACTTATCGACGACGGCATTGACGAAACTCTTACAACGCTTTATCAGCGAATGGAGAAAAACCCCTATTACCGTGCAACAAGTACGGGGGCATCATTTAACGATATCGTAGACGAATTTAATTATCTCAGAAGTGTTAAGGTGTCCTCACTTTTTGCGAGAATTTATAAATATCAACTTACAAAAAACAAATCCGTACTTGTCTCCGACTATACTACCCGAATTGACAACAATAACATTGCCAACACAAAAGAGACAAGTATTGTTGAAGATATCGTGGTTGTAATTGACGCATACGTTACCAAAATGCGTGAGTCGGGAAATACGAACATTACCTATGAGTATATCCTTGATAATCTTCACGAGCGTAATCTTACAGGTGATAACGGCTACATTACTTATGGCGACCAAACGGTTACATACGATGAACTTATCTACGGTTGGCGTGACCATAACGAGTTAAAAGAACACGCGATTATTGATTCCGCGTACTGCAGATACGTAATTGATACCTTCCAAAAGTGTACCGGTGCTTGTGGGAGTGGCGAATGTCAGAATTCGGATAAAACCTGCACCGAACTTCACAATGCCAATTACAACAATATGAAGCAGGAAATAGATGAAGAAATCAAAGTATTGGTAGATGAACTTACAAAACTTTATGACGTTACCACACAGACCAATAACGAGTACAATGAATTTTTAGGTGCAAGTTATATCTCGGTGTTATCCACCGCATCGGTTGTGTCAAGCGTTAACGTAAACCTCTATACAATAATTGCATTCTTCTTCCTTGTGGTTGTATGTTGCGGCGGATTACTTGTTATCGGAAGACTCGGAGATATTATCCACAACAATTTCTACACCGATCCTCTGACAGGTTTTGCAAACCATGCATATCTTGAAAAATATTTAGACAGCATGAAGGGCAAAATTCTTGATCTTGGCACGGTATTTTGTATGATTGAAATCACAAATCTTCCTGCAATAAATGAAAAGCACACTCGTAAATCCGGTGACGAAGTGTTAAAAATGCTTGCAAGATTTATGAAAAACGCATTTGGCAAGTCAGGTGCGGAATTCGTTCGTGAAAGTAAAGGCAATTTCCTTGTGATGGCCAATAGCACAAAATATGACACCGTGAGAGAGACGATGGATCATTTCAAACGCTATCTGGATGAAAGAGAAGAGTTTGCCGAGGTTCAGATAGAGTATAAGGTAGGCATTGCAGAGGCGGCAGAAGGTGAACACACCGCACTTAAACTCTTGACAGAGGCGGCACGTGACAAGAAACCTTACGTTTCAGAGGCAAAATAGTATGAGATAGGAGGAGAGTGCAGATGGAGAATAAGATTCTTGAAAAAGCACAAGGATTTTATTTCCTGGCAATAGGTATACTGATGTATTATTTCCTCACGGAAATAATAAACCTCGGTATATTCGTCGCCTTCCGTCACGCATTTGCACTCGTTCTTTTCTTTTCCGCTTTTCTTTGTTTTCTTATAAAGCCAAATGTGGCAAGAGGACTAACCGCCACAAAAAGTGCTTTGGTATACAGTCTGCCACTGATTGTTACAATTGCGGCATCCCTTTTTATCTGGTTTGTTGAACTTGTTGATACCGAGGTAATATCGCGAGGACTGTCCGGTGCGTTTGTATACACGAATATGATTTCATTTTCCCTTGCGGCGGCTGCATTTCTGTATGTATTTGGCGAAAAGGGAATATGGTATAACCTTATTGCAATCCTTTGTGCCAATTTAATGATGATCTTTACCATCATTGCACAAAATGGCATCGGCGTATATTTTTCTGAATTTATCACACTTATAACAACATTTGCGGGGGTTACCGGCGACGTTATCGTTCAGGCGGAAATTCACGAACTTGCGTTCTGTGTGGGTGCGTATCTGATTTATATGGCACTAAAGCCACGGAAGAGTATTGCATTTTACATTTTACTTGCGTTGAGTTTGTTCTGTTTCCTTTCCGCATTTAAACGTATCGGTATAATTGCCATTGCGGCGGCACTTTTCTTTGTGTTTGTTCTCAAACTTGTTGCTAAAATGAATAAGAAAACCGCATTTGCACTAACCACCATTTTGAGTATATTGCTTGTTGTTATTCTCGTTATTTATATTTTTCTCATAAAAATAGATATATTCTCCGTTCTTGAGGAAATGGGAATAGAGACAAGCGGACGTGTTGATATCTACCACGCGGTAGATAAATTCTATGAATTTTCGCCGGATTTTCTCGGTAACGGTATAGGTTTTCTTACCTACCAACTGAGTAATAGTGACGTGGGCGTATCAGCGGTACATAATGACTTTTTACAGTATTTTATCGACCTTGGTTTTTGGGGATATATTTTGTGGCTTTTGTCAATGACGGTGGCACGTGTTATATATTTTGGCAGACGGGGGCAGGTTGACAATGGGATAATTTCCTTTGTTCTTACCGTGTATCTTGTAATAATTTCATCAACAGATAACACCATGAACTATCCGCTTCTTACCACGGTACTTGCAATACTTATGATAGGGCACGGCTTTGACGATAAGGTGCGGACAACAGAGGAAAAGATGTTTGGCTACATATCAGAGCCGAATCAGAAGAAAGAAGGTGAGTCACTGCTATGAAAATTTTAATGGTAAATAAATTCTTATATCCAAGAGGTGGCTCGGAAAGTTATATGCTCAAATTGGGCAAGGCATATGAAATGCAGGGGCACGAAGTGCAGTATTTCGGAATGTTCGATGAAAAAAATACGGTCACAAACTGTGCGGACATGTATACGTCCAATATGGATTTTCACAGTACGGGTGTCGCTAGGTTTTTGTATCCTTTTAAAATACTTTATTCCATTGAAGCGAAGCGTAAAATCGGAAAAGTTCTGGATAGTTTTAAGCCGGACATCGTTCATATGAACAACATAAACTTCCAACTTACTCCATCCATTATCTATGCGGTGAAAAAGAGGGGAATACCTCTGGTTCAGACCGTGCATGATTATCAAATGATTTGTCCGAATCACCTGCTTTACAGTTTCAAGGAAAACAAACCCTGCGTTCGATGTATAAACGGTTCAAAATTAAGCTGTGCAAAGCATTCTTGCATCCACGATTCCAAGATAAAGAGTATTTTGGGAACTATTGAATCCTGGCTATATTCGGCACTAAAAACATATAAAAAGGTGGATTTATACATCTGCCCAAGTGCATTTCTTGAAAACAAATTACTCACCGCAAACAAGTTGTATGCGGGTAAAACGTTTACAATACATAATTTTATTGATAAGGCGGAAGCCGTTGACACAGATGAGAACATAGCACCCTACATCCTGTACGTGGGGCGACTTTCCAAGGAAAAAGGTGTTGAACTTCTTGCAGATGGTGCAAAACTTCTGCCTGAATATAAGTTTAAAGTTGCAGGTACAGGGCCTGATGGCGACGCTCTCTCTAATATAGAGAACGTGGAACTTCTCGGCTTTGTATCCGGTGGGGCACTAAGTAAACTTATGGCAGAAGCAAGTGTGCTTATAGCACCGTCGGTTTGTTTTGAAAACTGTCCGCTTTCCATACTGGAGGCAAACGCTCTGGGAACACCCGTTATCACAATGAACAGCGGTGGAATGGCGGAACTTGTAAGTGACGGTGTTACCGGCACGTTAGTTTCCGAACCGAATGCCGCTTGTATTGCGGAAAAGATAAAATTAACCCTTGAGAACAAGGAGTATTACGCAAAGCTTAAAGAAAATTGCGTAAAAACCAAGGATTCAATTTTGACGGTTGATGAATACAGTAAAATATTACTTGAAAAGTATGAAAAACTAATTGATGGGAGGCAAGTTCTGTGATACAGCCAAAGGTCAGCGTTGTTGTGCCCGTGTATAAGAGTGAAAAGTACCTTGAGCGCTGCGTGAATTCGCTTTTGAGTCAGACATTGGCAGAGATAGAAATTATTCTTGTGGATGACGGATCACCTGACGGAAGTCCTGAAATATGTGACGCATTTGCCGCAAAGGATGGCAGAATCAAGGTAATTCATAAAGAAAATGCAGGAGCAGGCGAGGCTAGAAATAGCGGAATTACGTTGGCAAGTGGCGAGTATATAGGATTTGTTGATTCTGACGATTACGTAGACGAGCGTATGTTTTACGCACTTTATTCTGCGGCAAAAAAACACGAAGCAGAACTTGTTTTATCCAATATCTGCATAGTAGGCGGCAGTATATTCGATGCGGAAAGCGATGCTAAGTTTGAGAAGAAAAGTTTTATTACGGAAACATTTTTCGACACACAAGATAAGTTGAATGAACTTGCTTTGGGAATTGCGTGTTCTGCACCGGGTGATCCGGAGGACAGTAAATACGATATGAGTGCTTGTAAAAATATTTATAAACGTGAAGTCCTTATCAGAAATAACGTGAGGTTTTTATCCGAGCGTGAAATTCTGACCGAGGATGCACTGTTTACCATTGATTTTATTTTAAATTCAGAAAAAGCGGTAGGAATTCCCTTTGCATTTTACTATTATTGCAGAAATGAAGACTCCATATCCAAAACGTATAATCCCAAATTCTTTGAGAAATGTTTTGTTTTCCTTAATGAATTAGAAAAGCGATATAGCGTGAGGATGGAAAAGAGTGAGTATAAAATATATTTAGACCGTCTTGCTCAGGCGTTTGGTCGCGTGTTTATTTCACAAGAGGTACTGCACGCAAAGGAAGAAAAGATAGGATATAGAGAACTTAAAGGTAAACTTCGTGAAATTTGCGAAAACCCGGTTATAAGGGATGCACTTTGCACGTATCCTCTGCATAAACTACCGAAAAAGCAGGCGGCTTTTGCCTTTGCAATGCGATATAGACTGTACTTTTTACAAAAAATTATGGTGTGTCTTCGTGACAGATAAAGGGAGATTTTTAAATGTTATTTTCTGTTATTGTTCCCATATATAAGGTTGAAGATTACCTAAAACGCTGTTTGGATAGCGTTTTAAGCCAGGACTATGCCGATTTTGAATTGATTCTGGTAGATGACGGCTCACCCGATAACTGTCCTGCAATTTGTGATGAATATGCTAGAAACGATAGCCGAATAAAGGTTATACACAAGGAAAACGGCGGACTTGTCAGTGCTCGACAGGCGGGAATTGAAATTGCACAAGGTGAATATATTTTCAATCTTGACTCTGATGATGCACTTCTGCCGGGGGCATTCAGCGAGGCGGCACGGATTATAAAAGAAACCGATGCAGATATCGTTACTTTTGCTTATCAAATTTACAAAAACGGGAATATAAGTGAAAAAATTACGGAAATTGTGCCTGAAGGCTTGTATGATAAAAATGGGATTGATGAGCATATTTTGCCGAAAGTTTTAATGGACGAAAATATGCAACACGTGCTTTTCTTCTTGTGGGGAAAGGCAATACGTCGATCGCTTGTAACCCAGCATCAGTTGAATGTAAGTCGGAAGGTATCACTCGGTGAAGATATAGTGTGTGTGGCACCCGTGTATACGCAGGCTACGCGAGTGTTTGTCAGTTATACTCCGATTTACTTATACACGATAAGAGGCGATTCTCTGTCTACGAGTTTCAGTTCAAAGCACTTGAATCAGATAGATGCGGCGGTTGATTGTCTTAAAAAATCAATCGGTGGTTTAAAGGGTGATTACCCGGCACAAATATCAAGATACTCGTGCTTTATGTGCTTTGCAATCATTGCGGCGGCAGCAGAAGGTGGCCATTTTTCCGCAATCGGTGATATTAAAGAAATTATTGATAAAACGCACCACGGAGTTGAAATTCCAAAGGCTCATTTTAAAAAGATAACCGTAAAAAGCAAAATCGCTGTATGGCTTATGCAGAAAAAAATGTTTGGTGCAGCGTTTTACTTTTTATATATTTGTAAGATAATAAAAAACCTTCTCGGAAAGGGTGAGTAGTGATGAGTACTCCTAAAATCTCCGCAATTATGAGCGTGTATAACGGTGAAGAATATTTATCTCCTGCCATTGAAAGTGTAATCGGGCAGACTTTCACCGATTGGGAACTTATAATCATAAATGACTGTTCAACAGACACAACCGCTGACATTCTGGCATCTTTTGCCAAGAAGGACAGCAGAATAAAAGTACATACAAACGAGGTTAATTTACGCCTTCCCAAATCGCTTAACAAGGCAATTTCGTATGCTAAGGGTAAGTATATTGCCAGAATGGATGCGGATGACATTTGCCTTCCCGACAGATTTGAAAAACAGTATGTGTTTATGGAGAAAAATGGAGACGTGGCACTTTCCTCCTGCAGGTTTATGACGCTTAAAAAAGAGGGGATTGCATCCGGCGGTTGCGGCGGACGTGTGGATAGCGAAGCACTTTGTGCAAGACTGCTTTTCACAAACCCCATTCTTCATCCCGGAATTATTGCAAAAGCCGAGATAATGAAGGAGTTAAAGTACGACGAAACACTTACTTGTACTGAAGATCTTGAACTCTGGACACGATTTGCAATGAATGGGTATAAAATAGAAATTTTTCCGGAATATCTTATGTTGTACCGAATTCACGACAAGCAAATTACGGCAACAACAATTGCCCGTCAGCACGATGAAGTACTTAAAATTCAGAAAAAGTATTTCTCACATTTCCTTTGCGATATGGACGAAAAATATGCTGAATTTTATATAGACGGAATTTATTTTACCAATAATCGTGACGTTGAAAAATACCGTGAATTTTTAAAATGGGTAAGGAAAAGCAATAAAAAGTTTTCAAAAGGTGCGATCAACTACGCAATTTTCGAGGTACTTGCCGAGTATAAGCGTAAAGGTATTGCAAAAAAAGATTTGCTTTCCGCACTGCTTTGTTTCAACCCGTTTTTCCTCATTAAGGAATTTTTAAGAAAGAAAAAACAGGCAAAAGATGACGGTAAAAACTGTATTGCTGCTGCAGAATCTATCGGTTTAAAGAAAATCGGTGGCACGGATGAATTTCCAAAATTTTCGTAAAGGACTGAGACGATGCACTCTTTAGGGCAAACACAAATAATAATTGCGGCACTTATTGCAGGGCTTGTTCTGCTTTGTGCTTTCGGTATATATTTTGCCATTCGTTGTGCAAAGGCATCAAATGAAAAAAAGGCGTTGACCTTTGCAAATGTCAATAAAGTTGAAAGTGTTTTCCGTGCAAGAAGTCGCAGAAAAGAAAGCAGATGCCTTTTCTATATAGCGGTTTATATGGAAAAAGCGCTTGAACTCTATCCGGATGATATGGTATGGCGAGTATATAATCAGATTAAGGATATTTTGTTAAATTCATTTTGCGATGAGGGTATCGGCTTGATAGCACCTTATGAACAGAGAAACTTTATCGCACTCACCGATTGGGATTTAAAAAAGACCGAGAAAAAAATAAAAGAAATTTCCGATACAATTACGCAGTGTTTGCAGAAAAACAAACTTCAGGCTGCGGCAACCGTAGGCGTTGGATATTTCAGGATTTTCAGCACTTATGCAACCTTTGACGAAGCGATAGGCCGTGCTAAAAAAGCGTGTACCGATGCAGGCGATAAACCTCTTGGCTATGTGGAATGGTCTGGTGCTATGGAGATGGAGCAGAAAATCCGTCTTGAAGCAAATATTGAGAGTGATATTGACAAAGACCGATTCTTCTTTGTGTATCAGCCGGTTATCGATGCAAAAACAAAGAAAATTGTGGCGGCTGAAGTACTGTCACGCCTTAATTCCTTCGAGGATGGCATTATCATACCGCAACATTTTTTGGGTGTAATACAGGCAATGTCACTTGAAGAAAAGTTTGACTGTTATGTGTTTGAAAAGGTTTGCAAGTGGATTTCAAGCGACAGGATAAAGAGAGAAAAATGCATTTATACAATAAATTTCTCCCGTGCCACACTTTCCGGATGCGGTTTTATTGACGTAATAGACGGCATTGTTAAAAAGTATGGTCTTGTTTGTAGATCATTTGCAGTTGAAGTGTTGGAAAACAGAGGAAATTACAGTCAGAACCTTGAGCAGATCAATCAAAATCTCATTGCATTGCGAGAACGTGGAATGCGTATTTTAATTGACGATTTCGGCGGCAGTTTTACCTCAATGATTGATTTACAAGCATTTCCGATGGATGTAATTAAAATAGATAAGGAACTTATCCAAAACACGAAGAATTCAACCGGATTTGCGATTTTCAGCAATCTGGTTAAAACCGCAAAAGAGATAGGCGTAAAGACCGTGTGTGAAGGAATTGAAACTGAAACGCATGAGCAGATTGCAGTCGAGGCGGGTTGCGATATGCTTCAAGGTTTCTATTATTACCGCCCGATGCCGGTTAAGGATTTTGAAAAACTTCTTGACGAGCAGTTTGATTAAAATCGGGAGAGTTGAAGATGAGCAGAGATGTTTTAGTTGACAGATTAAAAGGATATGCGTGTTTTCTTGTTGTAATAGGACACGTTATTATGGGAATTCGTCTTGCAGGAATTGATGTGCCGAGTATATTTCCGGCTGCGGAAACGTTTATATGGTCATTTCACGTGTCGCTTTTTCTGTTTCTCAGCGGTCAAGTATACACGCTCACCGGCGGATGGAAGGGAAAGCAGACGCGCTTTAATTTTATAAAGCATAAGGCAATAACGTTGGGTGTACCATACATAATTTTTTCTGTTGTTTATATTTTGATTAACAGTTTTGCTGGCGGTGCCAACAATCAGTCATCCTATGCAGATATCCTTTTAATATGGAAAACACCAATCGCACAGTATTGGTTTCTATATGCTTTGTTTTTCTTGTTTGTCACATGGGCACTTTTAGGTAAATTCAAAAATTGGCAGATTACAATATTCGTTGTGGGCATTGCTTACCTTGTTCCGCTTCTCGGAGGTACGTTCGGGCCTCTTGAGGTGGTTATGTACTCAGCATTGCCTTTCGGCGTGGGAACATGCTTTAAAATTGCAACGGTTGATAAAGGTCACCCGATAGCGAAAATTGCGGTTATCCTGCTTCATATTGCTGTGTGTGCGGTTCTGATAAAATTGGGAGTTATGGGAATGTTCGGGGTTAAGGAACTGATTATGTTCTTTGGCATATATGCTAGTATTCTTTTTATTTCAATGCTCTCAAAGTTCGGGATTGTTTCACGCTTTTTGGATTTTTTTAACAAATACTCTTTCCAGACGTATCTCCTACATACAATTTTCACCGCAGGAATAAGAATGGTGTTTATTAAAATGAATGTAACTCATTGGGGCATACATCTTGTCGGAGGTCTTTTGGTGGGCATTTTGTGCCCGGTGATTGTAGCGAAAATTGCGGAGAGAATACCTGTTTTAAACAGATGTTTCTTCCCGTTGAAGCCGAGGAAGGTTGATAAAAATGACTAACAGATCAATAAAGTCCAGAGTTCTTATAACCCTTATTGCCGCAATGTTTATGATAAGTGTTGTGGTTGGCGGTATCAGTATTTTTGAGGTCGAAAAACTTATTGGTGCATATTTCCACGACACAATGGAAAGCGATTGTGCAAAAGAAAGTTTGGAAATAAACAACGTTTTTGCCGAAATTGAAAAGACCGCTGAAATTCTTAAGAAATATGCACTTTACGAATTGCACGATGCCACAGAGGAGACAAATGATGCTCTGATGGCAAAAATAAAGCAGGTTTTTATCAACGTGAGCAAAAACGAGGAAAACGTCAGCGGTGTTTATTTCGTGCATAATCCGCAAAATAATATACTTGGTAATGATTTCCGCCTTGTCAAGGACGAAAACGGAGAATACGCGTCCGCACCCATTGCCAATAAATCAGTAGGAACAGAGGCTAAATGGTGCGATGCAGAATATGATGAGTACAGCAAAAAGACTTTAAGTGCGTATGAGATGCCGATATATGGTGGCGAAACCCTTTATGGTGTTGTGGGACTTGAGGTTGATTATGGAACAATAACCTCGGTGGTTGACCAAATTAAAATCAACAAGAACGGTTTTGCCTATCTTGTGAAAGATGGAAAAATTGAATACCACAAGGACCTTCAAAAGGGTATGGCAAAACCTGATACGTCAAAGGAATATTTTGAGATAGCGGGAGATTTGGGCAATGGTTGCCAACTTGTTCTCGCTGCAAGATATGCGGATATGGATGCTGAAAAATATGCAATTGGTTTCAAAATATGGGGCATTGTAATAGCTCTTGCGTTTGTTTTTATTTTTGTTGCATTTGCGATTGTGAAAAAAATTGTAAACCCAATCAAGGAACTGACAGAGGCATCGGAGGAAATTGCAAAAGGAAACTACGACGTGAAGATAGCAAAAGCGAGTACAAGAGAGATTGCATCCCTTAGTGCGGCATTTGAACGAATGGCACAAGAATTGCAGGACAATGATCGCTATATGCGTCGAATAGCCTTCCGTGATCCGCTTACAAAACTGCGAAACCGTGCATCCTATGAAGCGTGGATTGAGAGATTTGACGAGGAAATCGAACTTCAGGAATTTGATTTTGGCGTTGTCGTCCTTGACATAAACGGCCTAAAAGAAACCAATGACTTTTTTGGCCACGAAGTGGGCAATAAGTTAATTTTTGCCGCGGCACAGATTATTTCTGAAGTGTTCAAACGTAGTCCGATTTTCCGTATCGGCGGTGACGAATTTGTTGTAGCACTTACCGGTGCCGATTTGCAGGAGTATAAAACTCTGGCACGAGAACTTGCAAATCGTTGCGAAAGTGAGTTTATCAAAGCAGACGGTAAAAGAATTCCTGTATCCATTGCAAAGGGCGTTGCATTCTTTGATGGTGCAACGGATAATGCATTCCGCGACGTATTTAAGCGGGCAGACGAAAAAATGTATATCGACAAGCGAAGAATTAAAGAAGGTAATTAAAAAGATACGATTTCTTGTGCGTTCTATGAATAAATTGTAAACATTGATTTTTATATATCAATGTGCTATAATTTAAGATAATATGTTAAAATTGCTCTTGATATACACGAAAGAAGATGAATGGAAAATGCCAACAACCTATGAGCAAAAAAAGAAAAGATCAACAAATCCGCTATATACGGTCGTTGCTGCGATTTTAATTTGTGCGGTGTTCCTTACCGTGGTAGCATCTTTCTACCTCCAGGCGGAGGAAGAAGCGTATGAAATGCTGCATATCCAAACGAAGCAGATTAAAGATGACCTTATTCTGCAAATAAAATCAGATAAAGAGAACCTTGCAACAATGGCAAGTTTTGCGTCAAAACTCCACGCTGCGGGTGACGATTACAGCCTTATGTTCGACTCTTTTAAGCCTATCGGTCTCTATGCGAGAATCGGTATATTGAATCCGGACAACACCTTTATCACAAAAGACGGTACCTTCGATTTAAACGGTAAACTTTCCTTTAAAGAAGAGGCCCTCAAAGGTGATCATATTACCGGCAGAACCATGAGTTATTCAATTCAGGGCGAAGAGGTAATCCGAAGTGGCGTTCCTATCATTGTAAATGGTGAAACCGTTGGTATAATGTACGGTATCACTAAAATTGAAACCATCAATGAAAAGTACAACCAGATGGCAAGGGAACTTGATGCGCAACTTTTTGTCTATGATAAGATTACGGGAAGATTTATTATAGATACAATCAGCAACCCTCCCGGAGAATTATCGGAACTTAGCACCAGAACATACAACGACGGTTATTCATATGAGCAATTAGCAAATGGTGATAAGGGTTTTTCATCTTTTAAATCAATTAAGACAGGAGAAAACCTGTATATTCACTATTCTACAATAGAAGATTTTAATTGGGGTATCTTACTTGCCCGAGATGAAAGTCAAGTGTTTGCAAAAACTCATAAGATATCCCGTAATATGATGATGGCTTTCATCATTATCATATTGATTATTGCGGTATATCTGCAAATTATTATGAGAAACGAAAGAAACAGAAGTCGTCTGAATGAGGCATCTTCGGCGATAAGAAAACTTCTTCTCGATGTGAATGATCAGTATACAAACATAACTGCGGCGATGAAAAACGTAATGGAATTTCTAAACGCCCGCTCTGCATTTTTTACCGACACAGACGGTGAAGACTTTTTCTACATTACGCCCAATTTACGAGATAAACTCTTAATAAACGACGACAGAAATTACTTCCACCGTGAACTTTTCAGATATTCAACAAGTATTCGGAATGAAAAAGATTTTTCAATCGTGTTTATGCAGATTGTCCCCGATAAACATCTTGCGAAAACGAATAAAGAACTTTATGATTTCCTGATTACTAAAGGGATAAAAGACGTTTCCTTTGCAATTCTTAAGGACAAGAACAACCATATTAGCGTTTTAGGTGCTATCAATGCTAAAAAAAGAAGTGCCGTTCGCAAACTTATCGAGGATATTGCGGTATGTTTTTCCATTGCAATTTATAACAAGAAACACCTTAACAGAACGGAAATTGCCGCTACCACAGACTCTCTTACAGGCGTGCTGAACCGTGTGGTATATAAAAGGGATATTCTGACCTTTGATGCAGAAAGAGCGGAGGATTTCTCCTGTATATACTTTGACGTTAACGAACTGCATTTGATAAACAACAAATATGGTCACGCCGCAGGCGATGAAATGCTTATATACGTGGCAAATACGCTAAAAGACGTGTTCTTCGGACATAGCATTTACCGTATGGGCGGTGACGAGTTCTTAGTATTTACAAAAAATGTGCCGCAGGAAAAAGTGAAAACAAAGATCGAGAATTTTGGGCAACAATTAAAACCAAGGGGTTATCACGTTGCGATAGGTATGTCTTACAGAACGCAAAACACAAACTGCGAAGAGATGGTTCGTGAAGCGGAGGTAAGAATGTACGAGGCAAAGGCACAGTATTATCAAAACAAAGAGCCTTTGGGGGTGTCTGAAGAAAACGATAAGAGTTATGTCTATTCAAAGACGGGTATAAGAGAAATCGACACAATGATAACCGTCTTAAAGGAACACTATAACGGTATTTACAGAGTGTCATTAGACCAAGATACCGCACATCGTATTCTTATGCCCTCATATTTAGGATATAAAGAGGATGAAGGCAATTTCTCTAAACTTCTTGCAAAGTATATTGACGACCATGTCCATCCGGACTATCGTCGTGCAGTCATGAGTTTCTTAAACTATGATGCGATTAAAAGACAAATTGCCGAGGGCAGAACACCGTCAATCACATACAACAAAACAGATGGCGAGACGGTTACTTTGCGGGTGTATAATTTAGCTGGCGACAACAATGATGCAAATGAAACACTCTGGATTTTCGCAAAGAATTAAATAAAAAAAGGATGACTTTAGGCGGTTGGCCACAGGGATAAAACGCTTAAAGTCATCCTTTTTTATTTGCTTATAAGTCCATTGAGAGAATCAACTTAAATCTCCGGTGTTGCATCTGTTTCGGGTTCTTTTACTTCAACTTCCGCAACGCCCCAGTTGCCGTATTCGTCAAGCATATACAGAGAATAGGTGCCGTATTCGGATACGGAGAACTTTGATTCTTCTACGGGGATGTATTCTCCGCTCTCGGATACCTCATCCCAAATTTTCTGTGCTTTTCCGTTGGGAGTATACTCACGATAAGCACCTGCAGACTCGGGTTCATAGTCGCTCTTGACCGCAAACATTTGCTTTATCGGTGCATTTGGGTTGGGATCAACGGTTGCCGTAACATGTGCAACGTACTCACTTGATGCATCTTCCTCGTGTTCTACCTCAAATGTTGCAGATGCGGTTTTTGTTTTGTTGACATCGACTTTCAGAACCGAAATATTTCCTGAACTATCCTTTGCATAGATAAAGTATGCACCGTTCTGTTGTACGTTAATAATCGGAACCCACGGTTTTCCGCTGATGGGAGTAATTTTAACACCGTTTATTTCTTGCGTTGCATCATAGTAATTTTTGAGAATACAAACGGAGCCCAAACCTCCATGTTCACCGTCGAATTCGGTTAAATCCTCTATATTCTTGGATAAATCTATGGTCTGACCGTCTAAAATATATGCTCTTTTTATCTGTTTTTCGTCAGAATCCATTTCATAAGGCTCACTCATATAGAACCAACCGGCCTCGGTAACTTCTTTGTTGTCTTCAAAATATGCTTTCAACGTCAAGTTTGAGTCATACCGGTAAAACTCAATCATCGGTGCCGTTCTGTCAGGTCGAGTATCCTCATCACCATATTCTACTTGAATGAGATTTGCATCGGGATTTTCATCTGAATATCCCCCTACAGACACAAATGCATAGGAGCAATTACCGTTTACATCCATTGCACAAATGGCATATCGATATCCTTCGTCTAAGGTTAAATCATTACCCGTTAGAATTTCGCGTCCATTCACATACACGTTAAATCTATCGTAATTTTTTCTGCCTCTCAAGATTCGTATAACTGAAGGCATAACATAACTGATTCGTGCAATACCTGCATCATCTTCCGCCTCAACCTGCACGGTTGTGGGAAGATACGCCTCTTGCGGAGCTTTTATAGTTAGCACAGGTGGCGTTGTATCGTCGGATTCGGGTGGTTTTACCTCAAATGTCGCCTTATACCAAGTTCCTGCATCGTTCTGTACATATAAAGCATATTTATCAAAATCGGGAATGTGGAAAACGCCATCCTCTTCTGCGATATATTGTCCAAACTTTTCTGCCACTTCCCAGGAGCCATTGTTCGGGCCGTCTACATCGCCAATGTAATCTCCATCCTTAAGCAACAGTTTTTTCTTAATGGTTCCATATCCTGATGCAATATCCGCTTTAACGTGAGCAACATGCTGACCTGATAAATCCTCTTCCCGCTCTATGGTAAAGGTTGCACCTTGAGACAGTTGAATTATGCATTCCCCATCCATATACGGTATGTCTTTTGCGGCTTCGCTGCTAGACCTTATATTTGTAGAGTTAACACCTCCGCCAAGTACTACATAAGAACAGTTTCCGGCGGTGTCCATTGCCTGCACGATGCATCCCCTGTCAACGGTGAAAGTGTCGCTTGTGATGATTTGACGTCCATTCACGTGTCGTTTGAAATTCTGTGCGTTTCTGTCCTCGCCTGCACCAATGATCGAATGTACTACCAAGGGCGGACAGGCACTAATTCTTGCGATTTGAGTGTCGTCTGTTGCATTGATTTTTACTTCATAGGGAAGAGCGGTATTTTCTGGGAATTCTATGGCGATTTCCGGAGGGGTTACGTCATCGCTTTCCGGCGGCGTGATAATAATGCTGCAGCCATCCCAATACCTGTCTCTTTCGTCAAACAGAGCTAATTGATAATGTCCAAAATCGGGAACGGCAAACCTTCCGTTCTTTTCACTAATAATCAGATTGCGTTTCTCCAGTTCCTTCCATTCATCTATTGCACCACCGGCAAAACCGGTAGAAAAAGAGCCGGTAATAGCAAGGGCCTTTCTTAACTTCATACTGGTCGTAGTGTCAACATCGACCGCGACATATGCAACCGCTCCGCTTGACCAATCATCTGTATATTCTATCTCATAAGTTACGGTCGACATGAGTTTGTCGGCTTCTTTACGCGACCATGACGGTTGCGTGCTGCTGTTAAAACTGCCGCCACCGCCTCCTCCTGATGATCCGGTGGGCTTTTTCTCTTCCTCTTTAGGTGTGTTGGCTTTAACATGCTCATCGGTGCGGTGCATTACCGCAAGGGTTTCTGCAATAGTAATGTTACCACGGGGGTTAACCGTACCGTCACCGTAACCGTTTACAATGCCGATGCTCTGCAAAGCATCAACATAGGTTTTTGCATAATCTGCAATGGAAGTAGCATCGGTAAATTCACTTGTTACCTCACCCTCAAGCTTATACGCACGACCGACTATTGTAAAAAAGTCCTGACGTGTTATGGGGTTATTTGGCCTGAAAGTACCGTCACCAAAACCATTTACATACCCATTCTCTGCCGCTTTGGCAATATGGGCATCACCTGCAGTTATATCGGTA
>JAFYQP010000048.1 GCA_017559855.1 Clostridia bacterium
AAGTAGGCAAAACGTAGGGGGGTTCCGAGTCCCCCCTACCACCCCCTAAACGGCATGGGGGCTACAAACCGCCCCCCTGCATAACCAGCCCCCAAAGGGAATTACTACTTGCCTTTTTGAAAAACTGATACAAGGCTAGGAGGAACGGAGAAAATAGGCTTCTCCAATAAGCCTTCCCCTTGAGGGGAAGGGGGACCGTCGCAGACGGTGGATGAGGTGCGTGTGCGAAAAGTTATTTTCCACCTCATCCGCCTCGTTCCTCGGCACCTTCTCCTCAAGGAGAAGGCTTTTCTTTCCCGCATTTAGCCTCCTCTTATTGTAAGGGGAGGCTTTTTTGTGCGTTTTAAAATTTTTTAAAATTGCGTACGAAAAAGTTTTAAGTTGTTTGTTATATGTATGTAATTCAAACGATGAATTGACGGGGGCCCGCACCCCGTACACCTTTAATGGAGATGAAAAATATATGAAATATTGACAAAATATGAAAAAACTTCTTGCTTTTTGACAAAATCTGCGTTATACTATATTTTGGAATAACAGTTAGACGTGAATGTCATAGCAGGAAAGGAAGTGTTTCTATGGCGGTAAGGTTCACAAAAGATCATTTTCATCAGATGATTAAGGAGGTGCAGACAAAGCCCATTACGCAGAGCGAAACGCTCGCATTCATACTCGATGTTACCGTAAGGGCGAAAATTCAATATCTTTGCAGCATCAACCATTCAATCCGCGGTTTACAGATCGAGGAAGATGCTTTTCAGGAGACATTCCTTAAGGTTTGCTCCAAACTTGTTACCGATTTCTTATACCGTGCGGATAAGTCCGGTCTTAATGACGACCATGAGGGTTTTGCGGCGTGGCTTCTTGCTGTCGCGTCTTCCACCGTGTCAGACGTTGCGGCGGAGACTCTTTACAGAGAAGAGACGAAGAAGGAACGCGAAGAAAAGACCAAAACAGAACTTGATCCTTTTGAAGTGGCGGAGGGACAGAAGAATGATATTTCCCGCCTTGAGATGGCAATTGAGTCTGTTGTAAACGGCAAATACGCAATCCACAAGGTTATTACATGGCTCGGCATTTGCTCACTTATGCTTGTCAGCAATGAGAGCAAAATTTACTCCACGCACAGACTTGAAGAGCGTGCAGGATATTCCTTAAAGACGGTTTATGAAACCATTCTAGGTGAGACAAACTACATACCCTGGCTTAAAATCACCGACGCTCAACATGCAAAAATCCGCAGCGGACTCGCAGAGTTAAACGCAGACGGTGTGCCTTACGGCTCACTACCGTTACATTCCTTCTTCATGAAGGGCAGAGACGGTAAGCCTGACGGCCTTAAGTCCATTTCCGATTGGGTTAGTCACATTAACTCAAATTTAAAGAAAGAATTTGAACTTGAAAAATAACGATCTGCGGGAAAATTCCCCCACCGGTATCTAACCGGTCGGGGAATGCCCGACAGTGATGTTGGGTTAAGTCCCGTAACGTTGAAGCCCTCGACCTTGAGGAATGAAAAAAACCTTTCCCCATGCTTAAGGGATCCAACAATACGAGACTTAAGTCCCGTAACGAATGAATATAGACAAAAGAAAAATGAATGAAAGAAGGTTGAATGATGGAAAACAAACATTTGACATTCAACGAAATAATGGATTTTATATCAGTAAAAAAATTAAATGCAGAAACGGAAGAAATTATAAACAGAGTTAACCTACACATTATTCACTGTGAAGAGTGCAGGAACTTGGTTCGGTCTTTTCAAAAAATGAAAAATGATTTTGCACAGTTGACAAAGAAGACCGATGGGTGTATAAATGAAATATTAACTAATGATTCCAAATATATGGACGGCGAGTCCGTCGCTCAAAGTGAAGTACACCATATCGGCGAAGAGAAAGCAAAAAGTGAATTGAAATTAGAAAAATAAAATAAATTTCAGAGGGCGTCATGACGTATATTGAATTTTTCTCTCCTGTTGCAATTGAAAATATTTGTACCTGTCTTACCGATACACCCGGCAGGGTTGTCCTGGTCGGTGCGGACGGGAGAATGATGGAAAAACACGCAAAAAATTACGACCGTGTGTTTAAAGACCGAGGGGAAAATATCGAAATTATCTGCCGTACGGTTAAAAAATACGACCTTGCCGATGGGATAAAGGTTCTGCAGGATATTACGGACACCTATTCCGACTGCGTTTTCGACATTACCGGCGGAGATGAAATTTTAAACCTTGCCATGGGTATTGTGTTTGAAAAAAGCGGACGCAAACTCCAGATTCATAAATTCAATTTACGTAATGGCGACATTTTCGACTGTGACTTTGACGGGAAAACCGTCTACCGTGACACGCCGAAGGTAAGTATTCGTGAAAATATGATAATCTACGGCGGCGATATTAAATTCGGCCACGGGGATAATGCCACGAATTTTTGGGATATGACGCCCGAATTTGCAGAGGATATTAAAAATATCTGGACGGTAAGTCGTGACCATAACGAGGCGTGGAACAACCTTGTAACTCTCCTTAACACGGTGGAAAGTGCCGGTTTTTGCGACGGCGTTTTCACAACCGCACGAAGAGATGAGGTTGACCGCAGACTCGGAACTCTCAAGGAGTTTACCCACGAGAAAAGACTTGCCGTAAATGCTCTTATCAATTGCGGTTTGGTTCTCGCTTTCGAGTATAACGAGCGGGAGATTGTGGTTGGATATAAGAGCGAGCAGGTTAAAAAATGTCTGCTTCGTGCAGGTCTTGCCCTTGAAATGAAGGTGTTTGTCACCCTTTCTAACCTTACCGAAAAAAACGGTGACTTGATGTATAACGACGTGATGAACGGCGTTGTCATTGATTGGGACGGGAAATTCCACGACGAGACATTCTCGCCCTCCATGGTGGATACCGAAAATGAGATTGACATTATGGCGATGCACGGCGTTGTGCCCATATTTATTTCCTGCAAGAACGGGAACTTTAACGTGGATGAATTGTTTAAATTGAACTCGATTGCAGAGCGTTTTGGCGGAAAATATGCGAGAAAAGTTCTGGTTGCCTCAAAAATGCCCGATGGAATTGCAGGGGAGCATTTGCGGAACAGAATGGGAGATATGAAGATTCATCTTATCGAAAACTTCCACAAATGCAGTGACCGTAAATTTGAAGAAAAATTTGAAAAACTTTGGATTAAGTAATGAGAGCCGAGGTGGTTTTTACCGCCTCGGCTTTTGTTGACATATGGGGGAAAATTAGAGTATAATTACAAATAATATGTCAAAAAAAGGGGATATAAGGATGGGTAATATTGATTGGAATAAACTGAAAATACTTGCACGTGAGGTTGATGCATGTAATGATCTCACCGACGATAATCCCGAATGTGAGAGTGAGGATGAACCTCTTTCCGAAATTGCACTTACTCCCGCAGAACTTGCCACCTATATCAAAAAACTGCGACACAGATTAAAACAGAAAATTTTCGGTCAGGATAATGCAATAAACACCTTCCTTTCAGGTTATTTCCGCAGTATGTTGCCTAAAATACTCGGCAATGAAAAGGAAGACGAAACTCATCGTCCCATGACATTCCTCTTCGCAGGCCCGCCCGGTACGGGTAAGACCTTGCTTGCTGAGGAAATTGCATCCCTTACGGGCAGAAAATGCAGACGTTTTGATATGTCCGAATATGCAGGATACGTTGAGGAGATGTTTACCGTTATGATCGGCTCGGCACCGTCTTTTAAAGAGGCGGAGGCGGGTAAACTTACCTCGTTTGTGGAGAAACATCCCGACGGTATCATTATTTTCGACGAGATTGAAAAGACCTCGCCTTTAGGTATTAATATGTTCCTGCAACTTCTTGACAGTGCCCGTCTTACCGACAGATACACCGACAAGACGGTTGATTTTTCCGACACTATTATCATTATGACAACCAATGCGGGACGGCAACTTTATGAGGACGGCAGAGGGGATTTTTCCACTTTGCCCCAAAAGGTTATTATTAGTGCCTTAAAGACCGACGTTAATCCGGAGACCAAGGTGCCCTTTTTCCCGCCGGCTCTTTGCTCTCGCTTTGCACACGGTAACGTGGCTATGTTCAACAGAATTAAGCCAAGTGTCCTTCGTGGTATTTTGAAAAACCGTCTTTTAAAGGCGGTTGATACCTCCGGCGGTAAGGACGGCTTTGAAATTGAATTAGACGAGAACATATACACAGTCCTCCTTTTCGCACAGGGTGGTGATGCGGATGCACGTACCATTTCCGGCAGGAGTGAGGCGTTTTTGGCAGAGGAACTTTACGAGATTTTACGCCTTGTGCCTTTTGCCGAAAAACTAAAGAAAATCAAATTTACCGTTGACCTTTCAACTTGTGATGCCCAGGTGCGGGAAATGTTTGAAAACTCAAAGGAGAAAACCCGTGCCATTGTCGTTGCACCACGGGAGGTTTTTGCCCTTTGTAAAGAAAAATTCGGCGGGATTTTTGATATGAAACGTGCAACCGATGCAAAGTCCGCAATCAACGATATACGTCGGGGCAAGGCAGACCTTGCTCTGCTTGACTTTAACGGTGAGCGGAGATTGGGCGAACTTAACATTGAGGACGTGCCCTCTGCAGGACGTACGGTTTTAAATTACATCCGTGAAAACGGTGAGGATGAAATCAGCGTTTACGGCTTGTGTGCACAAGATGATATTGGGGATGAGGAGAAGTCATCGCTCATGGCCCGTGGCGTTTGCGGCTTTATCGACCTTAATGCGGAGGGAGAGCATCAGGTTGCGGATATTGCAGTCGCTAGTTATCAGAATAAATCCGCTGCCAAACTTGCACGGCATAATCAGGTTATTAAATATGAGACAAGGCAGAGTATAAGTGAGGACGGAGCCGAGGGTGAGATTTGCCTTTTCGACCTTAAGTTAGCCGTTGCCGCGACCTCTGAGGATGCAAAGGAACTCCTTAAAGTGGCGTCTGTTCCCGACGTGTCTTTTGCCGATATTATCGGGGCTGAGGATGCGAAGGATGAGTTGCGGGAATTTGTAAGTTTCTTAAAGAATCCGAGGAAATATGCGGGTACAGGGCTTAATCAGCCGAGAGGTGCTCTTTTCTACGGACCGCCCGGTACGGGTAAGACGAAACTTGCAAAGGCGGTTGCCGCTGAGGCGGGGGTTACCTTTATCGCCACCGAGGGTAATAAGTTCCTTAAAGGCATTGTGGGTGAAGGGCCCGATGAGGTGCATAGAATTTTCCGCATTGCGAGAAAATATTCGCCCACCGTTTTATTTATTGACGAGATTGACGCAATCGGTGCGGAGCGTGGCAGTGAACGTGCAAGAAACAGTGAGAATATTCTTACCGCCTTCCTTGCGGAGATGGACGGTTTTAACAAGGATACCAAACGCCCCGTGCTTGTTATTGCGGCTACAAACTACGACGTTAAACCCGGTACGGGGAAGAGTCTTGACGAGGCACTTGTTCGCCGTTTCGACAGAAGTATTTACATAGATTTGCCAACCAAGGACGAGAGGCGTATGTATCTTGCCAAAAAGCGGGACGGAAACCCTGCTCTTGCCAAAATTTCAGACCTCGCTCTTGCAAATCTTGCTGACCGTTCTATCGGTATGAGTATCGCAAAACTTGAACTTGTTATTGATATGGCGTTGCGATCTGCCGTGCGACGTGGCCTTACCAAAGTGACCGACGAGGTTTTAGACGATGCGTTTGAGACCTTTGCCTACGGTGAGGAGAAGGTGTGGAGTCGGGAGGAACTGCTTCGTGTTGCACGTCATGAAGCGGGACACGCGCTTATGTGCCACCTTTGCGGTGAGACGCCCTCGTATCTTACCGTGGTTTCACGCGGTGAGCATGGCGGATACATGCAATACACCGACAGCGAAAAACACATCTCCACCAAGGGTGATCTTGTGGGCAAAATCCGCACATCCCTTGCAGGTCGTGGTGCGGAAATCGTTTGCTACGGCGATGAGGAGGGTGTTTCTACCGGTGCGGGTGCGGATCTTGCAAGTGCTACTTTGATTGCGAAGAGCATGATTTGTGCCTACGGTATGGATGACGAGGTCGGCCTTGCGGTTATGGAGCGACCTGATGATCGGACGAACGCGCGTATTAATGAAATTTTAAATGAGCAGATGGAAAAAACCATTGCGCTTATCCGTGAAAATAAGGATAAACTTGACGCTCTTGTGGATGAACTGATGGCGAAGAACAGTTTAAACGGCAAGGCGATTGCGGATATTTTAAAGTAAAAAATGGGTGTAAATCGCCCCGAATTGTGTGTGAATGGCACAATTCGGGGCGATTTTGTTGTGTTTTGGAGGGAGCGATGGGAGTGTAAGGACACCTCATCCGTCAAAACCTACGGTTTTGCCACCTTCCCCTCAAGGGGAAGGCTATTACACCTCATCCGCCTCGTTCCTCGGCACCTTCCCCTCAAGGGGAAGGCTAAATATCCTCTCCGATTACCATAAGGGGAGGCTAAAGACAAACTACCGTAGCATCGGGATAAGGAGCCTTGAGAAAGCAGGTTTTATGAAAAAACAAATGGCGTATTATCACGATGCTACTCCCCAAAAGTACTTCGTAATGCAAGCAGTTGGACATAAGGGGTTCCAAGGGTGTTTGTAACCTTTGTGTCGCTGGGGGGTTCGGGGGGAGCGATGGGAGTGCCGCCGGTGGCGGATGAAACGACCTGAGCGAGTGGCAGCGGTCGAAAAAATCGAGGATTAGCAAAATCCCGATGATTTTTTCGGGCACCGCAACAGAGGTACATACTTCGCCCCGATGGTTTTGCATACTTTTGACACTCAAAAGTATGCCGTCGGAGACAATGCAAAAACTTGCGGTTTGTGAATGGTTGCGGGGTAGACACCTCATCCGTTTATCCCCTCCGGTGCTACGCACCATCTCCCCTTTGTAAAATTTGACGGCAAGTGGGGGACAATACACAAAACAGGCGATTTTACATTTCAAACGATGAAATGATATTGATTAAAGGAGATATGTGGCTATGTTTTTAAACCAAGACAAATTCTACAGTGAGGGTTTGGCGGCATTTTGCCTAAATAGCACATGGGGATTTATGGATGAGCAGGAAAACATTGTGATTCAGCCTGTTTATGACGAGGTGCGT
>JAFYQP010000049.1 GCA_017559855.1 Clostridia bacterium
CAACTTTTCCGTTTAGGGCGTATGCAGTTTGAAATGACAACAATCAAGCAGGAAACAGGACTTCCTTATCTCAAAAAGGGAGATCCCGCACTTGAAGGTCACGTGCCGCAGGGTGAGCCTCTTGACCACGACGCTTGTATGGAAAGTTATCGCAGAGCGTTTCCGTTTTTTGAGGAGCATTTCGGCTACCATGCAAAGGCGGTACATTTGAAAACATGGATGCTCGATCCGGAGATGAAGAAAATCTTACCGCCGGAGAGCAATATAATGCAGTGGGCGGCGGATGCAACGCTTCTTCCCGTGGTTGAGAAAATGTCCGACCTTTCCCGTTTTATTTTCGGTACACCCACCATTGATTTGAAGACCGCACCAAGAGATACAACTCTGCGTCGCAAGATTTTAGAGCATATTGAAGCGGGCGGCGAATTCTGTAACCGTGCAGGAATCATTATGCGTGAAACCATAATGGGTAAATAATGTGGGCAGAGTAGGAAAAGCAATCTTTAACTTTTTCTTTCCGCCAAGATGTATTTTCTGTAAGAAGCATCTGGACGAGGAGGGAATTTGTGACGATTGTATTAAGAAAATCCCTTTTATAAAGGGCAAAATCCAAAATCCGCAGTTTGTGTCAAAAACCTTAACACCGCTTTACTATAAAGATTCGGTTCGTGCATCAATTATCCGTTATAAATTCCATGGCAAGACCGCATATGCCGAGCACTTTGCAAAACTCATATGCGAAATGATTGAAGAGCGAGGGGATAAACCTATTGACTATATTCTTTGGGTACCTCTCGACAAATGGAAACTGCGGTACAGAGGTTATGACCAGGCACAACTTCTGGCGGAAGAAATATCAAAAATCATCGGCGTCCCAACCCTTTGTGCCATAAAGAAAGTGCGTCGGAACAAAACTCAACACGATATCAAAAGTGTTGCGGCACGACGTGCAAACGTCATAGGCGTGTACGAATGTACCGCAAAGGATGAAATTTTCGGCAAGAATCTGCTTGTGGCCGACGACGTTTTTACTACGGGTTCAACACTTTCGGAATGTGCGAAGATTCTGAAAATAGCAGGGGCAAATGAGGTTTTTGCGGCAACTATTGCAAAAACTCCGCAAAAATCAAAAAAACAATTGAAAAAAAGAAAAAATAGTTTATAATAGAATTATGTAAATCTAAAATAGGAGAAGAATGCTTATGTTAATGTTTAGCAGAGATATCGGTATCGACCTTGGTACAGCATCAGTTCTCGTGTTCGTTAAGGGCAAGGGTGTTGTTCTGCAGGAGCCGTCCGTTGTTGCCATTGATAAGAATACAGACAGAGTTTTAAAGGTAGGTCTGGAGGCCCAGAAGATGCTTGGCCGTACACCGGGTAATATTATTGCAATCAGACCTCTCCGCGGCGGTGTTATTTCCGACTACGATATGACTCAACGTATGATTAAGGATTTTATAAGAAGCGTTATGGGTGGCTTCTCGCTTGTTAAGCCCCGTGTTATCATCTGCGTTCCCAGCGGTATTACCGAGGTTGAGGAACGTGCGGTAATCGATGCGGGACGTCAAGCAGGTGCACGTTCGGTTTTCCTCATTGAGGAACCTATTGCAGCGGCAATCGGTGCGGGTATTGACATTGCTCAGCCGGACGGTAATATGGTTATCGACATTGGTGGCGGTACAACCGACATTGCGGTTATTTCCCTTTCAAATATCGTTGAGTCCACCTCGATTAAAATTGCAGGTGACCAATTTGACGAATATATCATCAAGTACATCCGCCGCAAACACAACGTACTTATCGGTGAGCGTACTGCAGAAGAACTTAAGATGAAAATCGGTTGTGTGTACCCCAGACCTGAGGAGATTTCAATGGAAATCAAAGGTCGTTGTCTTATGACCGGTCTTCCCAGAATATTTACCGTTACTTCAAGCGAGATTTTAGAAGCACTTGACGAGCCGGCAACAAGAATTGTTGAAGCAATTCACGCAGTACTTGAGAGAACACCGCCGGAACTTGTGGGTGATATTTCCACAAATGGTATCGTTATGACCGGTGGCGGTTCTTTGATTTGGGGCTTTGATAGCCTTATTCAGGCAAAGACAGGTATTGATACACGTGTTGCAGAAAATGCTATTTCCTGCGTAGCACTAGGTACCGGTGCCGCACTTGATAATTTAAACTCCATGCAAGACGGCACACTTAATTTATCCCGCAGAAAGCAGGTTTTATCATAAGTGATTTACCCACAAAGGCGGTGTTTTATACCGTCTTTGTGGTTTTGCTTTTTAGGAGCGATAATTGTGAAAAAAGTTAAAAAGATTGACATACACATACATATAACGCCGAAGAAGAGAATTCCTCGTTTTATGGGCGACAATGAGGATATTTTAACGGTAACCCAGATTCGCAGTATTTATGACGAGTTGGGGATTGAACTCGGCGTCGACTTGCCTTGCGTAACTCCTGAGGCACAGTATTATTTAAAGACAAATGAGGAGTCATATGAACTTGCACAAACGTTTCCTGAAACCCTTGATTGGTTCTGCAACTTAGATCCCCGTATGGGAGGAAACAGTACGGAAACCGACTTTTCAAAGTTCATCAATTACTATAAGGAGATGGGTGCGAAAGGCGTTGGAGAGATTATGTCAAATATGTATTTTGACGATCCTCGTACGCTCAATCTGTTCAAGCATTGCGAGGCTTGTAAAATGCCGGTGCTTTTCCATATCGGAGGCCCCGTGGGCGACTATGGTCTTATTGACGATTTAGGACTTCCCCGTTTGGAGAAAGTTTTACAAATGTTCCCGAATTTGCAATTTTTAGGTCATTCCCAAAAATTTTGGGCGGAGATATCAAGTGATGTTACCGAAGAGGGGCGTTACGGATTCCCTACAGGTAAGGTAACTCCGGGCAGGGTAGTGGAACTTATGAGAAAATACCCAAACCTTTGCGGCGATTTATCTGCAGGAAGCGGCGGCAATGCGGTTATGCGTGATCCGGAATTCGGCTACGCCTTTCTTGAAGAATTTCAGGACAGACTGTATTTCGGCACCGATATCTGCTCGGTAAAAAATGAAAGACCGCTTTCTTTCTGGCTTGACAAGGCTTGTGAAGACGGCAACATTTCGCAGATAGCGTATGAGAAAATTTGTCGCGAAAATGCCTATGCATTATTGCATAGAAAATTGTAAAAGGAGATGTGAGAGATGAAAAAAGTTAAAAAAATAGACATACACGTTCATATCGGTGCACGAAAGGTGTTAAATCGTTTCCAAATTGATAATAGCGATTACTGTACGGTTACCGAACTTAGATCTAAATATGATGAGATGGGAATTGATTTTGGCGTAAACCTCCCGGGTATCAGTCCTGAGTGTCGTTACCACACGGTTACCAACGAAGAGGCGTATCAACTCTCCTGCGACTATCCGGAGACACTTAAGTGGTTTTGTAACTTAGATCCCCGTTACGGTACCAACTCCGAAGATACCGATTTTTCATATTTCATCAATCACTACAAGGAATTCGGTGCAAAGGGTGTTGGCGAAATTACTGCCAATATATATTTCGATGATCCCAAGGTTTTAAACCTTTTCAAGCATTGCGAGGCTTGCAATATGCCGGTTATTTTCCACATTGGTGGTCCTAACGGACACGATTACGGTCTTATTGACGATTTAGGCCTTCCCCGTTTGGAGAAAGTGCTTCAAATGTTCCCCAAATTACAATTTTTAGGTCATTCTCAAAAATTCTGGGCGGAGATATCAAGCGACGTTACAGAGGAGAGCCGTTACGGCTTCCCCACGGGCAAGGTAACTCCGGGCAGGGTAGTAGAACTTATGAGAAAGTATCCCAACCTTTGCTGCGACTTATCTGCAGGTAGTGGCGGCAATGCAATGATGCGTGATCCGGAGTTTGGTTTCGCTTTTATGGAGGAGTTCCAGGATAGACTTTTCTACGGTACCGATTTCTGTTCACCGAAGAACGTAATGGTATTCGGAAACTATCTTGACAAGGCTTGTGAGGACGGAAATATTTCGCAGATAGCATATGAGAAAATCGCTCGCGAAAATGCATGGGCACTGCTCAACCGTGATTCATAAGGAGAGAATAAAATGGCAACTTTGGTAAAAAAGATAGATATTCACGTACACGTTGCACCGAATAAAGGGCTTCCTCGTTATTGCAACAGTGACAACAGTGACTATTGCACACCCGATGAACTTCGCTTTAAATACGATGTAATGGATATTGAGAAAGGCGTTATTTTGCCAAGTCTTAACCCTGAATGTAACTTTCGTGTTATAACAAATGAAATGGCGGCACAAATGGCGGAAGATCATCCCGAAACCTTCTATTGGTTCTGTAATATCGATCCCCGCTACGGAACTAATTCCGACGAGATGGATTTCACCCCGTTTATAAACCACTACAAGGCAATGGGTGCAAAAGGTGTTGGCGAGATTTGTGCTAACCTTTATTTTGATGATCCCCGCGTATTAAACCTGTTTAAACATTGTGAAAAGAACAATATGCCCGTAATTTTCCATATCGGCGGTCCTAACGGCGGTGATTACGGTCTTATCGACGAAATCGGACTTCCTCGTTTGGAGAAAGTGCTCAGAATGTTCCCAAATCTGCAGTTTTTAGGTCATTCCCAAAAATTCTGGGCAGAGATTTCCGCAGACGTTACCGAAGAACTTCGCTATGGTTTCCCGGTAGGCAAGGTTTTTCCCGGCAGAGTTGTTGAACTTATGAGAAAATATCCTAACCTTTCCTGCGACTTATCGGCAGGAAGCGGCGGCAATGCTATGATGCGTGATCCGGAATTTGGATATGAGTTTATGGAAGAATTTCAGGACAGACTCTACTACGGTACTGATTTCTGCTCACCCAACAATGTAATGTTGCTCGGTACACACTTGGATCTTGCGGTACAAAACGGCAAAATTTCTCAGGTTGCATATGAGAAAATCGTCAGAGAGAACGCACTTAAATTACTTAACAGAAAAATGTAAGAAAACAGCCCGAAATTTTATATTTCGGGCTGTTTTAATTGGTTTATGTCCTTGACAGATGGACAGAAAAGTATTAATATAATAAATTATAGGAAAAGAGCGAAATTTGATGATTTACATATAAGGAGGAAGTTAAAATGAGTAAAAAGTTTGTTTACCTTTTCAGCGAAGGCGATGCTTCGATGAGAAACCTTCTCGGCGGTAAGGGTGCTAACCTTGCTGAGATGACAAAACTCGGATTACCTGTTCCCCAAGGCTTTACCGTTTCTACCGAGGCGTGTACGCAGTATTATGAGGATGGTAAGGTAATCAATGCCGACATCCAGCGTGAAATTTTTGAAAATATCGAGAAGATGGAAGAAATCGTCGGCAAGAAATTCGGCGATTTGGAAAATCCCCTCCTCGTTTCCGTTCGTTCAGGTGCAAGAGCATCTATGCCGGGTATGATGGACACCATCTTAAACCTCGGCCTTAACGAGGCTGTTGTAAACACAATGGCTGCAAAATCCGGCAATCCCCGTTGGGCTTGGGACTGCTACAGAAGATTTATCCAGATGTACTCCGACGTTGTTATGGAGGTAGGTAAGAAATACTTTGAAGAACTCATCGACAAGATGAAAGAAGCAAAGGGTATTACTCAGGACGTTGACCTTACCGCTGACGACTTAAAGGAACTTGCTGCTCAGTTTAAGGCAGAGTATAAAGCAAAAATCGGCACAGACTTCCCGGATGATCCTAAGGAGCAGTTAATGGGTGCTATCAAGGCGGTTTTCCGTTCATGGGACAATCCCCGTGCAAACGTCTACCGTCGTGACAATGATATTCCGTACTCTTGGGGTACCGCTGTAAACGTACAGATGATGGCATTCGGTAATATGGGTGACACTTCCGGTACAGGCGTTGCATTTACCCGTGATCCTGCAACCGGAGAGAAGAAACTTATGGGCGAGTTCCTTATGAACGCTCAGGGCGAGGACGTTGTTGCAGGTGTAAGAACACCTCAGCATATCGACCAGCTTAAAGAGGTTATGCCCGAAGTTTATGCACAGTTTATTGACATTTGCAATACATTGGAAAACCACTACCGTGATATGCAGGATATGGAGTTTACCATCGAAGATAAGAAACTCTATATGCTCCAGACCAGAAACGGTAAGAGAACCGCAAAGGCTGCCCTTAAGATCGCATGTGACCTTGTTGATGAGGGTATGATTTCCAAGCAGGAAGCGGTACTTATGATCGATCCGAGAAACTTAGACACCCTTTTACATCCTCAGTTTGATGCAAAGGTGCTTAAGGCTACTACCCCCATGGGCAAAGGTCTTGGTGCATCTCCCGGTGCTGCTTGCGGTAAGATTGTATTCAACGCAGACGATGCGGTTGCTTGGGCAGAAAAGGGCGAAAAGGTTGTCCTCGTTCGTCTTGAGACATCCCCTGAAGATATTACCGGTATGAAGGCGGCACAGGGTATCCTCACCGTTCGTGGCGGTATGACCTCTCACGCTGCAGTTGTTGCACGTGGTATGGGTACCTGTTGCGTATCCGGTTGCGGCGAAATTAAGATGGATGAAGAGAATAAGAAGTTTGAACTTGCAGGTAAGACCTTTAACGAGGGCGACTGCATCTCCATCGACGGCTCTACCGGTAACATTTACGACGGCCTTATTCCCACCGTTGATGCGGTAATCGCAGGTGAATTTGACAGACTTATGCAGTGGGCAGATGACTGCCGAGTATTGAAGGTAAGAACAAATGCTGACACACCGCACGATGCAAAGAAAGCACGTGAACTTGGTGCCGAGGGTATCGGTCTTTGCCGTACCGAGCATATGTTCTTCGAGGCTGACCGTATCGCGGCATTCCGTGAAATGATTTGCTCTGACACTGTTGAAGAGCGTGAGGCAGCACTTGCAAAAATCCTCCCCATGCAGCAGAGCGACTTTGAGGCAATTTATGAGGCTCTTGAGGGCTTCCCGGTAACCATCCGTTTCCTTGATCCGCCGCTTCATGAATTTGTACCTACCGAAGAGGCAGATATTGAAGCACTTGCTAAATCTCAGGGCAAGAGCGTACAGGATATTAAGGATATCATCGCAGCATTGCACGAATTCAACCCCATGATGGGACATCGTGGTTGCCGTCTTGCAGTAACTTATCCGGAAATCGCTGCAATGCAGACAAGAGCGATCATCCGTGCTGCAATCAACGTTCAGAATGCACATCCTGAGTGGACTATCGTTCCTGAAATTATGATTCCGCTTGTCGGTGATACCAAGGAGTTAAAGTTTGTTAAGGACGTTGTAGTTAACGTAGCAAACGAGGAAATCAAAAATGCAAACTCCAATCTTAAGTATGAGGTTGGAACGATGATCGAAATTCCGAGAGCATGTCTCACCGCAGATGAGATTGCAAAAGAGGCAGAATTCTTCTGCTTCGGTACCAACGACTTAACCCAGATGACTTACGGCTTCTCACGTGACGACGCAGGTAAGTTCCTTGACGCATACTATGACACCAAGATTTTCGAGAATGATCCTTTCGCAAAACTCGACCAGAGCGGTGTTGGTAAGTTGATGGAAATGGCAATCAAGATGGGTAAGGCTACCCGTGATTCTCTCCACATCGGTATTTGTGGTGAGCATGGCGGCGATCCCACATCTGTTGAGTTCTGCCATAGAATCGGACTTAACTACGTATCCTGCTCACCGTTCCGTGTGCCGATTGCTCGTCTTGCAGCAGCCCAGGCCGCTATCAAGGAAATGAAGTAATCGGAAAAATCCGAGCATTTCAGTTTACCTTGAATCGGGAAAATGCAAGCGATTACCTCAAAGCATTCCACCCGAATCAGCGAATCCACTTCTTTGATGATATAACCGTTGAAGTGTGGATTTAGCCAGTATTTATAAGCATTTAGCCCACTACCCTAGAAATTCGGTAGTGGGCTTTTTGTATGTTCGCACATTTGTTATGGCTCTCTTTTTCTGCTAAAATGCACCTGTAAATAACCAAAGAAAGAGAGGCGCAAAAATACCTCAAAATCGGGATAGCTTTGAGAGTCGCTTTCAAAAATTATACCGATTACGTATAGTGAATTTATGAATAAGATAGCCGAATTTATTAAAATGGAGCGTAAAGCCGCTAACCTAACCCAAGAACAGTTTGCTGAAGTCTCAGGAATCGGTCTACACGCCCTCCGTGACCTTGAACAAGGCAAAGATAATATCACACTACATAAAGTCAACCAAGCCCTTGCAATGTTCGGTATGGAAGCCGTACCTGGCAGAAAGTGGGATGATTAGGTTTTTTAATAATGTTACAGCTTAATTATTAA
>JAFYQP010000050.1 GCA_017559855.1 Clostridia bacterium
GTAAAACCTGCAAGGGCATCACCCAACCAGAAACCAAGGTATCCGTAACTCAACCAGATGCCGAACAGCACGGAAAGACCGATACGGAGAATCATACCGTCGAAAAGTGCCATTGCGAAATTTACCTTATAATTTCCGCAGCCGTTAATCATAGCATTTGCAGGTGTGCGGAACGCAGAGCCGAAGAACATAAGTATTGCGATGGGGATATATTCGGGCACGAGTTTTAAAACGTCTGCCTCATCTGTAAAGATGCTGAAAATTTGGTCGGGGAAAATAAGGATTGCGGCGGAGAGCAGGATTGAAATAATAAGGGTGAATGCAAAGGAATACAGCATAATCTTAGGTACACGGTCATACTTTTCCGCACCCACGTTTTGCCCAACCATTGATGCACCTGCGGCATTTACCGAGTTTGAAATAAGGTTGCTTATACTGCTTAACTTATTTGCAATACCTGCAAGGGCGGATACCGCAACGCCGTAAGAATTTATCCATGAATTTACGAAAAGTTTGGAGAAATGGATTGCCGCACTTTTAATCGCCATGGGAATGCCGAGTTTTGCAAGTGTGCCGAGCAGGGGAAAGTCCCATTTTGCAAAGTTACGGAGAGAAATTTCAAAGCCAAGTGTTTGCCTCTTACGCCATATGAAGATACCGCAACTTGCGAAACTTACAAACTGACTTATAACCGTTGCAAGGGCGGCACCTGAGGCACCCATATCGAGACCTAAAACGAAAACAAGGTCTAAAATTACGTTTAGTATCGCCGCAAGGGATACGAAAACGAAGGGATGCTTTGAATCGCCAAGACCTCTCAACACCGCACTTATTATGTTATAGCCGTATATTGCCACCATACCCGCAATACAGATACTTGCGTAATTCATCGCTTCATTCCACGCTTGAGGCGGGGTGTTCATAAGATGCATTATGGGAGTGCGGAAGTAAAAACAAATGATACTTAAAATAAGGGCAAGAGAAAGGAGGAAGGAAAACATTGTACCAATGAATTTTCCGATTTTCTCCTTTTGGTTCGCACCGAGAAGTTGGGAGATTATAACCTGCCCTGCGGAGGAAAAACCCATTGCGATAAAGGTTAAAAAGTTGGAGACGTCGCCGCCGACCGATACCGCAGAAATGCCCACTTTTCCGTTTGCCTGTCCCACAATTATCATATCCACCATGTTGTAAGCAACCTGCAAGAGGTTTGACAAAAACAGGGGGGAGGCGAATTTTATAAGTTGTTTCGGCACACTGCCCGTTGTAAAATCGTTAATTAACTGCTTTGACATGCTATAACCTTCTTTAATGGAATAAGAATATTATAACACAAAACATAATAAATGTCGACTCTTACAAAAGAGTATTGAAAAAGAGAAAAAATATGGTATAATAAGTATGCCAAACTAATTGAATATTGGAGACAAGGGCTTTTTTCTTTTTGCGAAGGGATAAGTCTGTTTTGCGTCATCTATTTTAAGAATTTGTCAAAAAATGCGAATTCCCATGGAGATGACGTAGATTTGTTCTTGTCTTATTCAATTAGTTTGGCGACTATCGGGGTTTGCGTTTTTTATGCGTCTGCTTCGGTGGGCGCATTTTTTTATTGCCTGAACTCCGACGAAGGGAGGATAGTTTTTCTGTTATCCATTTTATTACAAAAGGGGATTTTAAAAATGAAAAAAATAATAGCCGTAGTACTATGTGTTTTTTTGACGTTCAGCTATGCTGCTGCAATAACAGGCAGTACGGGAGATGTTGCACAAATATCGGAGATGCCTGCAAAAGCCCTTGTTGCAAAGGTGTTCGTAGACAATAGCAGTATTACTCCGTCATATGCGGGAGATGTAGCAACTCTTGTTGAAAAGGGGATTCTTTCGGGATATCCTGACGGTTCATTCAAACCCAAAAACAAAATTACAAGAGCGGAATTTTGCAAAATGATTTTTGCCTTTGCTAATTGCAGGTCGACTATTAATTTGGGTATGTATCAAAAAGCCACAAGTAAGTTTACAGACGTACAAGGAAATGCAAGTTTGTCTTGGGCGAAGGGATATATAAACTATTGCTTGGATAAAAACATCGTCAGCGGTGTAGGCAACAATAAATTTAACCCACAGGGAAACATAACCGTTGCAGCGGCAACAAAAATGATTCTTACTGCTCTAGGTTACGACCCGCTGATAGAAGGTCTTATGGGAGAAGATTGGCAAAAAAATACCGTGGCGAAAGCCAAAGTCGTCGGACTGTATAACGGTTTTACTGCTGATTCCTCCGCGCCGGCAACACGTGAGCAAGTGTGCAAATTAATTAATAATGCGTTTTCCACTTACGCATACACGGTTGACGAGTTGTACGTCGAAACATCCTCGAAAGGAATGAAGGTTGAGGATATAAATAAGTTCTGCAAAGCAATAGAGGGCTGTTGGGTAGAACTTGGCAGATCAGACCTTAAGTATGGTGAATATGAGTATTTGCTTTTTAAGAATAATACTTGCAGCCGTATCAAAGTTCCGGCAGGCGGTCCGAGACCGGGAAAAATTGTAGAAATATATAAAAAAGACGATCTTGAAGGTATGTATACGTTAAAACTTTACTACGAGGCACAACAGATATACTACGATTATTATCCTGCAAGTACAGAGGAAGTTAAGATGTTCCTGTTCGGAAATCAGATTGTCATAGGCAGAATAAACCCTTTACGCTATACATATATTTGCAGGGATCAAGAGGATCTTGAAGGCAAACTTGGATTATATCAATAATTTTTGGAGGAATGAAAAATGAGTAAAAGATTACAAGGAATCATAATTGGTATTCTTATTTGTGCAATGTTAACCGGCTCGACTGCTCTGGCAAGAAGTGCAAGGGACTTTATCGATGCGGTTTATATGAACATTAAACTGGTTATTGATGGTGAAGAAATTACCCCGAAAGACGTCAACGGAAATATTGTTGAGCCTTTTATTTATAACGGAACAACCTATCTTCCTGTAAGAGCAATCGGTGAAGCATTTGACAAAGACGTTCATTGGGACGGCGAAAACGCAACCGTTTATGTAGGCGAAATCGTTAAAGCTGCAAAAGAGGTTTACTTATACAACAAGCCGTATTTAGAGTGTGAAACACCGACCAGCAGAGTACAATATCGCGGTGGTGTAAACAAACAGTATCGTTCTTTTTCCAACTATGTAGGCTTTTACTGGGATGCTTTCCCAGAAAAGGAAGGAAACACAGCGTATGTCACTTATCCTTTAAATGGTCTTGCAACAAAAGTAAAAGGAACGTTTGAAGCACCAGTTGGCACATTTGAATCTACCGGTGCCGAATTACAAATTAAATTCTACAACGAAAATGATGTTTTATTATATCAATCACCAATACTTACACAAATAACCGAACCTGTGAATTTTGAGTTTGAATGTAAAAATTGCCTGAAACTTAAAGTGAAATTTGTCGTAAATGTTGATGACAGATATCATGAGGTAGATGCTGCTATCAGCAATTTCAGAATACTTACTACTGATTATTAATCTGCAGATATGGTGAAGAAAAAATAAACCAGATATAACGCAAAAAGGGAGCAATCTTTGATTGCTCCCTTTTTTGCATATTGCTTTTTTTCGACACGGGTGGTAAAATACTTACAAATAAAGGACTTTATTAAAGTTCTAAAAAATAGGAGTGAGTAAAAAATGGCAAATCTTGTTTACGACATCCATGACAAACCCAAATTTTCAAAACTCATAGTATTCGCAATTCAGCAGTTACTTGCTATTATGGCGGCTACCATTGCGGTTCCGGCGATTGTAGGTCACGGTATGTCCGCATCTGCGGCACTTTTCGGTGCCGGTGTGGGTACTTTGGTTTATCAGTTATTCACAAAGTTCAGAAGTCCGGTATTCCTCGGCTCATCCTTTGCGTTTATCGGATCAATGGCTGCGGCTTTTGCCGGTGGCGTTTCAATGAGTCTCGGCTATCTCGGTCTCATTATCGGTGCACTTTTTGCAGGTCTTGTTTACGTTGTAATCGCACTTGTTATCAAACTTGTAGGCGTTAAGTGGGTTGCAAAACTTATGCCCGCTGTCGTTATCGGTCCTACCGTTGCACTTATCGGTTTATCCCTTGCGGGTGCTGCTATTAAGGACGTTTTCTCCTACGGTCCGCAGAATGCAAACGGTGCGTTCATTATGTCAGCAAATTCATGGGTATCGCTTATCTGTGCACTCGTTACCCTCGTTGTGGTTATTCTTTGCTCCACCTACGGTAAGAAGACAACAAAACTTATTCCGTTTATCATCGGCGTACTTGCAGGTTATGCGGTAGGTCTTGTGTTTACCGGCATTGGCTATGCTACCGGTAATGATGCACTTAAGATTATCGACTTTACACCTTTTACAAACCTTGTTGCAGGTGGTATTACGCTCAGCACGTTCTTTGCGGTGCCCGACTTTACCTTTATTGAAGCACTTAAGGGCGTTTCAGAGTTTAACGCAGGTTATCTTGCTACCATCGCTGTTGCATACGTTCCCGTTGCGTTCGTTGTATTTGCAGAGCATATTGCAGACCACAAGAACTTATCTTCCATCATTGAAAAGGATCTTTTAGAGGATCCGGGACTCCACCGCACATTACTCGGTGACGGTGTGGGCTCATTCGTCGGTGCAATTTTTGGCGGTTGTCCCAACACCACATACGGTGAGTCTGTAGGTTGTGTTGCGATTACCCGCAACGCATCAATTGCTACCATCACTACCACCGCAATTATGGCGATAATTGTTGCGTTTATCTCACCTTTCGTCGCATTCCTCGATTCCATTCCCGGTTGCGTAATGGGCGGCGTGTGCATCACCCTTTACGGCTTCATTGCGGTTTCCGGTCTTAAGATGATTCAGAAGGTTGACCTTGAAGACCACGCAAACCTCTTTACCGTTTCTGCTATTCTTATCCCCGGTATCGGCGGTATGGCAATGCAGATTGGTCAGATTTCAATTACCGCTATCGCTTGTGCACTTATTATGGGTATAATCGTTAACGTAATCTTACACAAAAAGAAACCCGAATAAGTAAGGAGAGGACTTGAAATGAAAGATTATAAGAATGTTACGGTCTTTGACCATCCACTTATCCATCATAAGATTGCCATCCTCCGTGATGAGCGTACAAGTATGAAGGATTTTCGTGAATTGGTTGAGGAAATCACGACTTTGATGACTTATGAAAGTCTTAAAAACGGTGTTCCCACGATTGACGTTGAGGTTAAAACTCCGCTTGAGAACTGCACTCAGAAGATGGTTGAGGACGATGCGGTTGTAATTGTTCCTATCCTTCGTGCAGGACTTGGTATGGTTAATGGCGTCCACGCTCTGTTCCCCCTTGCAAAGGTGGGGCATATCGGTATGTATCGTAACGAGGAAACCCTTGTTCCCGAAACTTATTACTGCAAACTTCCCGACGGTATCGAAAATAAACTTGTTATAGTGGTTGATCCCATGCTTGCGACCGGCGGCAGTGCTATTGACGCTATCGATCACTTGAAGAAAATCGGTTGTAAGAACTTAAAGTTTATGGGAATTATCGCCGCACCCGAAGGTCTTTCAAAACTTGCGGAGGCACATCCCGACGTGGATATTTACGTTTCCACTTTGGATAGATGCTTAAACGAGAATGGCTACATTTTACCCGGCCTGGGTGACGCCGGCGACAGATTATTCGGCACAAAGTAAATTAAAAAGAGAGTATCCTAA
>JAFYQP010000051.1 GCA_017559855.1 Clostridia bacterium
GACTCCTTGAAGGTTTTATCCTTCAAGGAGTTTTTTATTTTCAGTTCAATGCTACCCTGTGCTCTTTCGTTAACATTCAAAAAAAGAGGACAAAATCTAACGATTTTGTCCCTTAATATTAGGTGTTGAATATCATTTTTTCGGGCGCTTCCGTATGAATCGGTATGATCTCATTAGGATTCACCGTGTTTACTAATTTTTGAATCGTTTCGTAATCTGCATGTCCGCTTGTGTGGAGAGTAACGATTTTTAGTCCAAGGTTTTTACATTCGGAAAGAAAGCGTTGCATATCCTCGGTTTCTTTATATCCACTCCAGAACGAGTACACCAACACTCCCTCTTTGAAAGACATTTTTTTAGAAAGACCTTTCATATATCGGAGTAATGATGTTCTGACACACATAACAAAAGGTGTTTTAACGATTCTATCCTTGCCCATTCTGTGAGCGTATTTTTTCAGTCCTTCATAGCGTGAGCCTGAGGTAATAAACGCATAAACATCATCAAATGCAGGATTTGGAATGTTTCCGCCTGCCGCCGATGTTATATCAGCCATATAAAGTTCTTCTAAAAAAGTCCGCCCGCTTCTCTTAGCTGCACGGTACATTGTAACAATGCGGTCAATATTCATAGAAGATTGCAAAACGAAAACCGGCCCTTTATTGTTCCGAAACAGTTCTACTGCTTGGTTCTCAATTTCTTGCTCACGGATTGCGACATAACCCTCTCTTGAGAGAGTCGTTCCTTCACAGATGAGTTTATCAACCTTTTTCGGTAATTCCGTAAGCAACCAATCATAAGGTTTTCTGCCGTTGCCTCTAAAATCTCCTGTGTAAAGAACGCTTTCACCATCCGCTTCGCAGAGTAGCATATAACTGTCAAAAGCGGAATGGTCGCATAGATAAGGAGTAACGGAAATATCACCGACAACAATCTTTCTCTTATGCTCTAAAAAGCCATGCGGCGTAATGGTCGGCACCCGCTTGTACACATCCGAGGCTTGAATGATTTTCGCACTTTTTTCACCTATATACAGTGGGATATCTTTATGAATGCGATAAGCAAGTCCGAGATGATCACTGTGGTAATGAGAAATAAAAACAGCGTCGTAGCCCTTATAATCAAATAAGCCTTTGATATCGGGAAGTGTTTTATTCTTTTCGTCGTCAAGTTCAAGACCGATATCCAGCAGTATTTTTGTGTTTTCGGTGGATATCTCTACGATGTTTCCGCCGATTTGATTTTGACCTCTGCGTATATGAATATTCATCATTTTTTGCTTTCTGCGATATACAACATAATTGCCGCGTCAACTATTTCGGTAAGTTTAATGGCATCTTTGTTGCTTTTCATAATTTTTTTCGTATCTATAATGATATTTTTATTTTTTCCGTCGTACTTAATATCATAGTCTGAGAAATTCTTTAATAAGTTACTTTCTATATTTTTTCCAATAAGATCTAACGTAGCATCAGAATAGTTAGGATGATCGAAAAAAGTTTTTCTAATTAAAAATTTGACAACTGTTGTTTGTTCTACTTGAATTTCTAAAAATCTTTGATAATTATTACAAGGAGAACCAAAAAGGACATTGATATCACCTGCCATTTTATAACAAATAACTTTTTCCAATTTGTTCTTTTTGGCAATGGTGCTTTTTGTGTTTATAGTTTGTTGTTCGTTAGACAACACTTCCTTTTCAATTAAAGCACCGTATTTTTTGATTTTACTTTTCATGGAAATATCAAACATTTTTTTGAAGTTAGTGGATGGGATTTGATCTTTGACAATTGCTATAAATAATACAACAATGGCTAAAGAACCAAACACATCTTTTATGCATGCAACAAAAGTTTCAGTTGAAACCCCATTCACAAACATTTCAGCTATAGCTGCTCCAACTGCAACTATAGCAAATGCACCACCTATAATGTTTTCTATAAAATCATTTCTTTCCATTTTCAATCCTCTAGCACGAATATATCTCTTGCTTTACTTAACTCTATCTTTGTCTGTTCACTTGTTGTTATTAAAACACTTGCAAAAGTAGAGCCGTTCATTTTTTTTACTTCGTTTGAAAGACTTAGGCTTCTTGGATTATAATTTGCCAACAAGAACAAAATTTCTACACTTTTGATATCCGTTTTTTGAATTGCTGTATCCGTTAGTCCGAGTGCCTTTTTCGCTTCTGAAATATGACAAACTGAATCAATCATTTCTTCAAGCAACTCTGCATTATTCAACACTTCGCAGATATCCGAATAATGCTTTGATATTCCTGCACTGCCTCCAATGGCACCTGTGCCGAATTTGTTTTCTACAATCATCAGTTTGCCGTCCGTAAACAGAAGCATATCAAGCCTCATGCGGTGACCGATCTGATATTCAATATCAACAATTTCAGGGTTGCTTACCAACAATTGATGCTGATAGTCCCGCTCTTCCTTGGGGTGCTCGTCAAACCAGGCATCCATTTCCCGCATCATCAGATAAAAATACTTTTTGTAGCCGTCTATATCGGCGCTATGCAGATTATCCAGAAGGCTGAGGTTTGCATTTCCCCCTTCGTGTTTGCAATACTTTGCATCGAAGTAGAAGGAATATCCATTTGCTTTTTGCGTTATCTTAAGCAGATTGCCGCCCTTATAATATATATTGATATATCCATTTCTTATTTCAAGGCTTAATATGTTTCGATTGTTTTTTACCTCGGACAGAAAATATTGCAACTCTCCGCAAAGAAGATCGTCAATAAAACGCGCATTGATATGCCTCACAAAACCCCTCCCGAAAGATTATGATACCGTTTAATGACTTCGGAATAATGATTCTATTTAAACAAATCCCAAAAACTGAAGGATGTTTTATTATAAATCTTATTGTATGCGGCTTTCTTAGGATTTTTAATCCATCCCATTCCCTTTTTGCCGTAACCGGGGATAAGGGCTTTTTTGATACTTCTCTTTAATTTCCCCGTCGTTCTCGCCTTAATTGACCGTTTTAAACTGGGTTTTCTTAATCCGAATTTCATAAGCCCTCACCTCTTTATTTTTCTTCGCCGATTAATTCTTTTACAATTTTTTCCATCTGGACTTTGTCAATAAGCCCTACATATTTTGTGTAAACAACCTCATCTGACTGCGAATGTACGCCAAACTCAAAGTTTTTATTGGTGCCCATTTCATCGCCCGTAACAACTTTTATATCGTCAGAAACATATTTTCTCTCTTCAACTGTTTCTTCAAGGTCGTACACGTCTATATCTGCTTTCGGCATAAATGGTTTGCCATCTTTGTCGTAAAAAATCGTACTCGGAATAAGTTCTATATTGTACTCCTTGCGAATCGCTTCATGGTCAACTGTGTTCACATGACGCACAATAATATCGTCACCGTGATTTAAATACAAATCCTTGATATAAGGCTCATAATTCACACAAGTAGGACAATAATCCGCACCGAAAATAACGATTATCGGCTTGTTATATTTTTTCAACTCATCCACTTGCTCCATTGTATCCGCCTGGTATTCCAGACCTGAAACGTCGTTATTTTCTTTAAAATCACGGAGCACCCCGTTTTCCCAAAGCAAATACGCAGTAAGTAGCAAAGAGGTAATAAATACAGCAATCAACAGTACGGTAATTTTTTTATTCTCCATTACAAATACCTCAATAAGCACAGCACTGATTACAGTATCCGTTAGCCATAGGATGACAGGGACGGAAACCCGCTCTGCAACTTACACCACCTTTGCAGCCTGTTGTGGTCTTTTTACTCGAAGAACTTGAACTGCTCGAAGAACTTGAACTGCTTGAGGATGAGTAGTATGGTTTACCAAACACGTAGTCTCCGTTTTTTCTGATTTTATCGTAAGATACTATGTACACGTTCTCATCCATATCTTTATATTTCTTATCAGTATAAGAATACGTGTCATTTATAAATACGTAGTAGCCGGGAATATCTATATCTTCCATTTTCAGAGAGTCAATATCTACTCTGTATTTATCGCAGGTTTCCTCGTTATACGGGCCTTCTTCCAACTCGTCAAATTCCGAACTTACCATAAAGTACCCGTCAACATCAAATGTGATGCTGCCCTCAGAGAAAAGGCTTCTCTGTTTATATTTATAATTATTTATTTCAAGTTCAATGGTAAGATCGGACACGCCGAGTCGCCCTTGTATCCGCTCAATTTGCGGAGCAAGTTCAGCAAGAACCAATTCTTCAACCTGTGTTTTGGAAAGGTACGGTATGGAGGCGTTTGCAATAAAAATGCCAACAACTATGACCGCAATAATCACACCGATGATTATTGCGTTTCTTTTTAGTTTTTTCTTATCGCTCTTTTTTGCCGCGTCTACCGAGACCGTAAAAAGTTTTTTAAGCAAAACGCATATAAGAGCACCGACTCCTACCGCCAAAGCACCAATAAGCATACTTAATATCAAACTGTCGGAATTTACGTAATATATACCTGCGACAATGATGAATGCAACAGCGGCAATTTTAGCACCAAGAGGAGTATCTTCCTGAGTGTTGTTTGGCATACCTATCACTTCCTTCTTATCCTACTCGTAAGTTTTAGTTGATTTTAATTGAAATAGCAGGTCTTATTCCAATTGTATTGCTGTAATGCGTCGTGTTGTAGCCTACAGTACCGTTCTGTGCGGCATATCTACGCTCATTGCTGGTCGCTTCTTCATCTATCCACCAACCGTATCCGGTTTCTGCATTCGGTGAATACCCGGTTTCCGCTAAATTTTGGGTGATTTGTGTCTTTGCAAAGGATTTTCCCTGAACCAAAGCCCTAGCATCATCAGCGTCCAATATATATGCCTTTTTAATCATTGCTCCCTCTTCTTTTGTGAAGGATTTTTCCTTAAAACTGTTAAACCATTCAGTTTGCGGGAACGGACCTGCATCTATAATATCTTTACTCAGCAATACTATCTGCTTTTCGGTGACCTCGATAACAACCCACGTTATATCATGAAAGTAATACTTGCCGAAGGTGAGTTCATCTCCGACCTCTCTTCCGGTAAACCTATAAGTGGGATTTTTTGAATATATCATATTGCAGTAATATTCACTGTTATTTAAATCCCCTAATTTCTCGAAAATGCGGAGTGCCTCTTCTTCACTTCCCGCATCATAAAGGGCAACCGCCTCTTTATATTGGGTTGCAGGCACATATCTATTATACACCTGAATCCCTAGAGTAATTGCTTCCGCAAGGAGAAAAAGTGCGACAAACACGTATGCTACAATGCTTTTTGCCTTGCCTACAGTTTGGTCTCGTTTTTCTTTTTTCGCTTCCTCTGCCGCAATCTCCGCATCGATTTTATCAATAATTGAATTTCCCATTTTATGATCCTCCAATATTATCTTTTCTATTGTCCGAACACTTTTTCTACATTGTCGTAATCAGGGCACGGGATGTTTACATACGAACTATTCTCCACGTACAACCTGTCTTTTTTGGCATTTTTGCCTTTTGTGGATTTGTAATCGCTAAAACGTTTTGAAAGATAGTCATCCACTTCTTTTTCATATTTTCCCACTGCATCGGCCGCCTTCTCTTGCATAGCATTTATCTCGGCATTTATGATAGACGGATCCTGATACTTTATAATTCTTGCATCTAATTTTTTAATCTCTTTTTTAATTTCCTTCTTTTGAGAAAACTTGAAGGTTCCAAGTGTTGCCAACTTGTCATAAAGTCCTGCAATTTCTTTCTTTGTTTCATTGACTCTGTCATTGATCTGCTTTTCATAATCTCGGCGTCGCTCTTCAATAACTTTATCCAGTGTCTTTTTAAACGCCTTAACTTTGGCATGGCACTCTTTTGCACATTTGTCCATATGGGCCTTGGCACTTGCATTCTCTTCCTGCATCTTTTTCTCTTGTGCCGCAATTTCCGCTTTCCGGAGTTTTTCCTCTTCAGCCTTGCGTTTTCTCTCTTCTGCTGCCTTTTTCGCCTGTTCCGCCTCACGTTTTCTTCGTGCTTCCATTGCCGCCTGGCGTCGTTTCTTTGCCTCTATGGCTTCAGGCGTTTTTTCATATCTGTCGTACCACATTTTTTCAATCGCCACACAATCTACCGACGGAGCATAGTAACCCTTTTGAGTTACCGATAAAACGTCGAGAAAATTTGCGTTTATGGTAGGTTGAATTTGGTATACTTTTGCATTGATTTCAGACATTGTATCCGCCACTTCTTTGATTGCGTCTGCCTTTACTCCTTTTTCATAAAGGGGTTTGCAGGTCTCGTCTAAATCAATAACAGCACTCGTACAAGCACTCCACATGTCTTGGTCAATCTTTTCTGCGTCTCTTACGATTCCCGCGGCACGTTCTATATCGTAATCACTGTAGATATTAAAACTTCCGATCGATGCCCGTTCATTAAGAAACTCGCATTCACGGTCGTGCCAACGCTCTGCAGACTCAACACTTCTCTCGGCACTCCTTACCGCTTCCAACATTTTCTTCGTGTTTTCGGCAATATTTTTATCTATGTTTTCATTGCTCATTTGAACACACCCTATCTAATAATACTTACTTTTACCAGCCGCTTTTTCTGTATTTGCTTAAATCGAATCCGTTTTGGGACGCTTCATCAAGAAGTTCTTCGTTAGATGCGTCACTTACTCGTGATAAGTCAAGAAATGCCGCCGGCATACCCGAAAACGCCGCCGCACCGTAATAATCTTCCAGGTCACGTCTTAATTCATCAAAATCAAAACTGCTCATAACAAAAACTCCTTTTACTTAATCTTGGGAGTATCCGGTAAAATAAATCCTGTTGAAAGGCTCTCGTCCAACGCCATAGGAGGAGTATAGGGGGTTGTCTTTACGGTTACTCCTTCCATGTTGGGAATTGCCACGTTGCTATGGGGAGTTACGTTAGAGTGAGATGAGTGTGTGTTGCTGTGTGAGGAATGAGAGCCGTGGCTATTACTGTGGGATGAGTGTGATGAATGGGATGAATGGGATGAATGGGAGGAGTGAGACTTGTGGGACGAATGAGAACTATGTGATGAATGTGCCGCAAAAGCCTCGGTCGCAAGTAGTACGCCCATTATAAGCATCATCGAACCAACGGTAAGGATTTTATTTCTCGTGATGTTTCCCTCTTCCTCTGACAGGAATTCGGATACTGATCTCTTTATTTTAGGAAGTAATTTTTCACGCATAATTATTTCTCCTTAAATCTTAGTTTAAAACGATATTGGTGCATTTACCGTTTGCCCACGTACTTTTAAACGTGCCAACGGTGTTGCGGTATGTATACGTTCCGTTCAACGTACCTTTTTGGAATATACCCGTAAGGTACGTGCCGTTTGCAAAGGTGTACTGACCTTGACCGTCCATAAGGTCATTTTCCCACTCGCCGTCGTACTTTGTACCGTCAGTCCATGTGAAAACACCATCGCCATCTCGTTTGCCGTTTTTAAACGAACCTACATACTTGCCAAGTCCGGGGAAAGTCATTGTTCCGGAACCGGAAATTTGCTGCTCCGCATATTGACCTTCATAGGCGGTTCCGTTTGCGAAAGTAATCTTTACCAGATCGCCAAGTTTACCTTCGGTTACCGTGAAGTCATATTTAACTCCGTTTTTTTCCGCTTTAATCTTTCCCTTTTCGAAAACGTTGTTGTTAAACGTGCCTTCGTACACAATTCCCGACGGGGTTGTAATTTTACCCTTACCGTTCATTGCATCATCAAGCCACTCACCGTCATAAATCATACCATCGGGCCATGTGAAAATGCCTTTTCCGCTTTTCTTTGAATCCACGAAACTACCTTCATAGTTACCAAGAGAACTTGTGAGTTTTCCTTCACCACTCATAGTGTGGTTTTCCCAGGTTCCTTCGTAAACCTCACCGGTGTCAAAACGGAAGGTGCCTTCGCCATTTAAAAAGCCGAAGTTTGACTCACCCTCATACTCACCATTTGGGAGCGAGAGAATTTTTGTCGTAACGCCCGAATCGTCGATTCTTGTTGAGGGAAGTCCCGGCTCTAATTGGAAGAAAAGAATTCCCACCATCATTGCAAAACCAATAATTCCCAAAAACCAATTAAGTATCACTTTTTTTACTTTACTCATTTGTACACACTCCCAACCATTTATTGAAAACCTTTATATCATCTTCATTGTTTTCGTATAATACTTCAAAAATTGTATCAAGCATTCCTTTATAAACCATACAGCGGAACGCATTTCGGTCTTTGAAGAACAAGTCTTTTTCCTGTGCCAGACTTATAACCGGGCAGGTACCGCAATAAGGTTGATAAACGCAGTCGCAACAGTTAAGTTGACTTTCAAGGCAGGACGCAACGCAGACCGCCTTACATACCGGCGACTGCATAAGTTCGTCATACGTATTCTCATATACGTTACCTAGTTTAAAATCATCCTTGCCCATTTCATAAAGCATTCTGCCCTCGTCGCAGGTGAACACGTTTCCGTCATAGAAATATGCAACCTGTCCTATTGCCGCACCGCAGGGCGAACGCAATTCCATATAATTTTCCGCCACACCGGTAACTATTTTCCTTAGGAATATAACCGCATGGTTTTCACAAATGTTAATCCCGCTTTTGTTCAGTTCCAGAATATACCGCAGGGATTTTTTATAAAACTCAACAAATTCCTCCGGCGTATAGCCGATTTCATCCCATACACGGGCCGCGGTGCCCAACCGTGTCAGCGGACGAATAAATATACTCGTTTGATTTAGCCTCACGTATTCATCAATTATCTCTTTATATTTGCAGAGACTGTACCTTGTCGTGGTTTGAATCGCACCTACTGAAAAGTCTTTTTCCTGAATCTTTTTTATACTGTCGGTAACCGCCTTGTACGTGCCGACACCGTTTGAAAATCCTCTGTTCTTATTGTGAAGTTCTTCATCGCCATCGATAGAGGTAGAAATTCCCACATTATGCTCAATCAAAAACTCCAACATCTCATCGGTAAGCAGTGTTAAATTACTTACAACGTTAAATGAAACGCATTTACTTCCTTTTTTCTGCTCGGCATAAAGCACGATGTGCTTTAGAATTTCAAAGTTTGCAAGAGGCTCTCCCCCCTGAAATTCGAAACTTAAAAATCTTGACGGTGACTGCAGTGCAACATCTACGCATTTTTCCGCAGTTTCCGCCGTCATCTTATGATGCACGATGCTTGTATCATCCTTCGCCTGACAATAAACACAACTCATATTGCAAATATTGGTCAGAACGAAAATATGAAGAGATGTACTGCCAAAAAGGTAGTTTTTACTGTCCCGTATATGGTATTTCGCTTTTTCAACCATAAGCGGTTCGTATCCGTCATATATGAAAAAATCTTGTTTTAACCCTTCAATCTCGGTCTCCTCAACAGTACCACCCTCGATGAGTGCCTTCATGGTTTCCTCTGTTATAAACCGATACTTGCCCATATCATTGGTAATCAGTACTTTATCTTTAAAGGGTTTAAAATTGAAATAATTGATCACCTTATCACCACCGTATATTGCCTAATCGCGAATGGGATTTCCCGTAATTTTCGCCATTCTCTTCGTACTGTCGAAGATACCGCCGCAAATTTCCCGCACCTTGCATTCGCTACACACATCGTCATACCTAATCTTGTAGTCTGAAATGCTCTTGGAGCATATATCCCAATACTCTCTTTTCACCGCACAAAGGGGAAAATTATATAGTTGAACGTCTATTCCGCAATTTACAAGTTTTCTTATTGCTTTTTCCGATTTTTCCGCCGCTTCCTCATAAGGCAGCCATACGTCCGCCATATTTTTTGCGGCGTTGCCCATAAGTTCAAGGCCCATAAGGTTTACGCATCGCACACCGCACAAATATTTCGCGATATATGCGGCGATTTTTTCTACATAATCAATGTTCTGTCGAGTCAGAACAATTCGTATTTCAACGTCTATATTGTAATGGAGCAAGTTGTGTATACCAATAACCGCCTGCTTGAAACTGCCCTTCGTTTGCGTTATCTTATCGTGCGTCTCCTCGTTATATCCATAAAGTGGAATCCCAAGTTCAATACTCACCGGCAGACATTCAGCAAAATGCTTTGCAAAAGAATAATCGCCAAAGGCACGTCCATTTGTCAAAAGTTGAAAATGCGTCTCTTTTCGGGTTTCTTTTATGTGTTCCATTATCTCGAAAAAGTCATCACGAAGCAAGGTTGGCTCACCGCCGGTAATGGTTATGTACTTTGCCCACTCCGGAATGTAGCGTAGCACCTCTTTTACATATTCGGGCGAAACCTTATTTGCATATCTTCTTGAATTCTCACTACATGGACACATAATGCAGTTTGAATTACACTGCATTGTAAGTACAATCGCATTATCGTCGGAATCCGCACTATAGAGTGTAGAAACGATTCCCCTATCATCAATTGCCAGAACGTCGTTTTCGTTAAACTCCTCAAAAAGTTCCCCTGCACAATCCGGCATTATTATATACCCGTCGTAGGTATAAAGGCGAATCTCCCCGTCTTGTTTATATATGTGATTCAGTCCGGTCTGCATATATCCGATATGCTCGTTTTCGTTAAAGCATATTTTAAATATATACCCGTCGTCCGAATAGCCCTTTATATACTTGCTCATATTAAAATCAACCTCATTATTACATATACAATCGTGCCGAGAGAAATAAAAATCGCAAATGGAATTTTTCTGACAATAATTATATTTTCCTGCCCGTATTTGGACTTTTCCCATCGCTTGATGTTCTCCGCCTCATCTTCCGTGATTCTTGATCTGATATCCTCTGTTGTAGAGGTGGGAAGTCCCTTTATTTTAGAGGGAATAAAGTTTAAAACGGTTGTATAGGAAAGCACCATTCCCCGCTTTACATCACGGGTTGGAATAGACTTGTAATTATACTTTTCGGAAATTATTCTAAGAAGAACCACAACCGCAACGATAGCAAACATACCCAGATTTATATTAGATTCAAAACCGTACGCAAATACCTTTAAAATCACAGTTGGTATTACAAGGATAAGCAGAGGTAGCGGTTTGTCGAAAAATTTTATACTGTAGCCTAAAAAGACCACAAGCATATTCATTATCATAACGACCTCAATATTCTGCGAATAAAACTCCGGCAACACACACCCGAACAAAAAATCAAAAAGCATAACCATACAAGTACATTTTATATACTGCAGTATCATTTCTTTGATATTTGCTCCGATTTTTCCGGTTGCGAAAAGATTCTTTTCCTTAATACCAAGCCATATTGACTCCAAAACCGTGAAAATATAAGCGAAAGAGAAAATCATAATCACAATAACAACGGTGGCGGAGACAAGATTCCCTTCGTAATACAGTCTTGTGGGGATGAGCATAATTGCAAGAATAAGCAATTTACTGTCCCCTGCCGCCCATATGTGCACCGCATAAAACGCAATGGAGATAAATGCCATTACGCCTACGTTAACGCAATAAGCAACGAAAAACTCACCCGCAAAAAAGGTGAAATATATAAAATTCAAAAAAACTGCCGCAATGCCCGATATCACAATAACTTTATTTTGTATGACGCTGTTTTTCAAATCCGTAACAGTAACGTAAAGGCACGTGAAAAACAAGACAGAAAGCATAACCGCCTCTGTAAGTATCATAAATTTATTCATGAGTGTCAAACCAATTATTCAGGATATCATCAGCATTTATATCCGCATCATCCACAAAACCGGTATCTTTTCTGTCAACGATTGTCGAAGCAAGTGCCCTACCGATAATCATTTCACGGATGTTTTTTGTCTGTCGTGATATGCTGAGTCGGGTTGTCTGGACAAGAACTTCATTTAAAAATTCTTTATCGTCTCCCGTGTCTACTCCGTCTTTCGAAACCATATCCACGTAAAAGTACGCATCATCGGCATCAAGTTCCATATAAAACCTATCTGTAAAGAAGTACGACGCCTTAATAATCGCCTCTTTTTCATACATTTCCTTGGATAATTTAATCTTCATACCTATCCCTCTTGCTTTTGTCTTTACTCCCCCAAAAAGGGTAAACTACTCCAAAATTATTGTACCACACAAACCCCTGATTTTCAATAGTTTTTTCACTGTTGACTCCCCACCTTACATATGTTATTATTTAGTTGCAAGGGACTTGACTCCATATATGAAAGAATATATTTGCTGATTCCCAGAGGTGTATTCGTAGAAAATTAAGTTCGCGTGTGAGATGTGTGATGCACCTCATAGGCGAACTTTGTGCTTTTTGGAGGAAACTGATAGCAGCCTTCCCCTCAAGGGGAAGGTGCCGAGGAACGAGGCGGATGAGGTGGAAAACCCCAATTCCACTGCACACCTCATCCACCGCGAGCGGTCCCCCTTCCCCTCAAGGGGAAGGCTAAGAAGAGACGAAGTCTTAATAAACTTTATAAAGAGGTGAAATTATGAAAAAAGTTCTGTCAATATTAGTTGTATTATCTATGCTTGTGTCTACCCTACCTCTTGTCGCCGCCCATTGGGCAGATGTGGATGTTGCATACCTTATTGAAAATGGTGCAATAGCAGAAGACGATGCAATGCTTCAAAACCTCGATACCCCAATTACCCGTTCACGGATGGTAAAGGTAATCGTTGCACTTTTAGAGGGTGAAGAGCCGATTGAGGGCAAAGAATACTTTACCGATATAACTGCAGGTGATGCCCATATTGCCAAAGCGGCAGAGAATGGGTATGTAAATGGTTTTGGTGACGGTACTTTCAGGCCAAATAACCCCATAACACGTCAGGACTTTTTTACAATAGTCGGTCGTGCGTATAA
>JAFYQP010000052.1 GCA_017559855.1 Clostridia bacterium
GGGAGCGAGTTTTTTGAAAATCGGTATACTTGGCGGGAGTTTTTCTCCCATTCATAAAGGACATCTTCACGCTGCTCTCCGTGCAAAGGAGAGTCTTGGACTGCACAAGATTTTCTTAATCCCCGCAGGGCGTCCGCCACATAAAACCCTGCCCGAAGGTACACCTTCAAATGAGGCACGGCTTGAAATGACACGCATTGGGGCAAAGACCATTGGTGCCGACGTGCTTGATATTGAAATTTTGCGTGAGGGGAAAAGTTACACGGCGGAAACTCTTGCATACTTAAAAAATTTGCACCCTGAAGATGAACTTTTCTTCATTATGGGTACGGATATGATACTCACCGTTGACACGTGGTATAAACCTGAGGTTATTTTCTCCCTTGCCACCCTTTGTGCGGTTGCGAGAGATGAGGGCGACATCCGTAAGATTGAGGAGAAAAGCGAGGCTCTTATAAAACTTGGTGCGAAAATTGAAGTCATACGTTGTGAGCCGTTTCCTGCATCTTCTACCGAGATACGGGCGGACATTTCGGCTAAACGACACCTACTGCCCGATGGGGTTTACGATTATATTTTAAGGGAGAATTTGTATGGTATCCCGTGATAAAATAATTGAGATTCTAAAAAGCACGTTAAGCGAAAAACGCTTAAACCACACTATGAACGTGGCGGAATGTTCGAGAAAACTTGCTAAAGTTTACGGTGCGGACGAAGAACGGGCGTATACCGCAGGACTTCTTCACGATATCACCAAAGAGTACACTTTGGAAAAGCAGTTGAAAGTGTGTGAAAAATATGGTATTATATTAGATGCCGCTTTTTTAGAGTCCCCTCAACTTGTTCACCCGATTACCGGTGCGGCACTTGCCCGTGAGTTGGGGGCGGATGATGAGATTTGCAGGGCGGTTTATAACCACACCCTGGGTTGTGTGGATATGACGATTCTTGATAAATGCGTCTGGCTTGCAGACCTTATTGAACCTTCGCGGAATTTTTCCGGTGTGGAGGAAATCAGAACTTTGGCATATAAAGACATTGACGCCGCCATTATTGCGGCTATGACACGGACGGTTAACTTCCTTGCAAAAAAGGGAGAGATTATACATCCAAGGCTTATTGAAGCACGAGATGCATTGGAGGCAAAGAGATGAAAATGTACGGCGAGGACAAGTTGGTCCCGAAGAAAAAACCTAAAAGTAAAAGAAAAAGGTCAGGAAAAGCAATTGTTGTAATACTCCTTGTTGTTCTGGCAATCGCCTGCGTTGCGGCGGCGTTGTGGTACTCAAACGTACAGGCACCGGAAATTGATAAACCGCAGATTAACACACCCACCATTAAGAAAAACGATGACGGGGATGAAATCAGCATAAAAGGCGGTGACCGCAAAGACGGTATCTACAACATTCTCATCGTGGGTACCGACCTAAACGGCTACCACACCGACTCTATGATGCTTGCGTCCTTTGATGCAAATAATAAGAAAATGAACATCCTAAGTATTCCCCGTGACCTTATTTGTAAGAGTAAAAAAGGCAACTACTACAAAATTAACTCCGCATACAGAGGATCGGAGGAAAATTTAGAGGATTTATACTACGAAATTGAGCGTGCAATCGGCTATCGTCCCGACAAGTACGTTATCGTAAGCACTCAGGGCTTTGTGGAGATGATTGATGAAATCGGCGGCGTTGAGGTGGACGTTCAGAGAAGAATGAAGTACACCGATCCCACACAAGACCTTTACATTAACATCCAACCGGGACTTCAAACTCTTGACGGATACGACTCTATGTGCTTTATGCGTTACCGCTACGGCTACGTTGAAGGCGACGTGGGACGAGTTCGTGCACAGCATCAGTTTGTAAATGCTCTTATGTCAAAGATGCTAAAGCCTTCAACTCTTGCAAAACTTCCCGAACTTGTTGAGATTGTTGAGGAAAACGTAAAGACCGACCTTACCGTTGGTAATATGATATGGCTTGGTACCAAAGTTCTTGATATGAACCTTGAGACCGACCTTAAGACCTACATTCTTCCCGGTGAGGGACTTTACTACAAGGGAATTTCCTACTTCTTCGTTTATCCCAATCAACTTGAAACCCTTATAAACGAAGTGTTTAATCCCTATACAACCCCCATTGAGGATTTTGACGTTGTAAATTACACACGACTTACCGGCAAGGCGTTCGGTGAGTAGGAAGGAGATAAATATGACACCTGTTGAACTTGTAAAAAACATAGTTTGCGTGCTTGATAAAAAACTTGCACGGGATATTGAAGTGCTTAAGATTGAGGATATTACATCCCTTTCCGACTACTTCGTTATTTGTACCGCTACGTCAAACACCCACGTTAAGACCTTAAAGGAAGAACTTGAGTTCCAACTTGAGCAAAAGGGTGAGCGTGTCCATCACATCGAAGGGCATGGCGGCGATACCTGGGTGCTCCTTGACTACTTAAGCGTTGTGGTGCATCTTTTTACCGAAGAGGCAAGAAATTTCTATTCGTTAGATCGTGTATGGGGCGATGCAGAACGCATCCCCGCAGACCAATTCATTGAGGGGGAAAACTAATATGAAGTATGATTTTAGTGCTATTGAAAAGAAATGGCAGGCAAAATGGGACGAGGCAAAGGCTTTTAAGGCATCAAACGGTGATACCGACCGCCCGAAGTTCTTCGGCCTTGTAGAGTTCCCGTATCCGTCGGGTAACGGTCTCCACGTTGGTCACGCAAGACCGTACACCGCTCTTGACGTTGTTTCACGTAAGCGTCGTATGCAGGGTTACAACGTCCTTTTCCCCATGGGTTGGGACGCTTTCGGTCTCCCTACCGAAAACTTCGCTATTCAGAATAAAATCCACCCCATTGAGGTAACAAAGAAGAACGTTGCGTTCTTTAAGTCACAGCTTAAGATGCTTGGCTACTCTCTCGATTGGGACCGTGAAATCAACACCACCGATCCCAATTACTACAAGTGGACTCAGTGGATTTTCCTTAAATTATTCGAAAAAGGCTTGGCTTATAAGAAGCAGATGGCGGTTAACTGGTGTACCTCCTGTAAGTGCGTTCTTGCAAACGAAGAGGTTGTTAACGGCGTTTGTGAGCGTTGCGGAAGCGAGGTTGTTCGTCGTGAGAAGAGCCAATGGATGCTGAAGATCACCGAGTATGCAGAACGTCTTATCAACGACCTTGATGAGGTTGACTTCATCGAGCGTGTTAAGGTTCAGCAGAAGAATTGGATTGGCCGCTCCACCGGTGCGGAGGTTGATTTCAAGACCTCCAACGGCGAGACTTTAACCGTATACACCACCCGTCCCGACACGCTCTTCGGTGCTACCTACATGGTAATTTCACCGGAGCATCCCTACATCGACAAGTGGGCGGATATGATTTCCAATATGGCGGATATTAAGGCTTATGCCGAGGCGTCCGCTCGCAAGTCCGATTTTGAGCGTACCGAACTTGCAAAGGACAAGACCGGCGTTAAGATTGAGGGCGTAACAGCCATTAATCCGGTTAACGGCAAGGAAATCCCCATTTTCATTTCCGATTACGTACTTATGTCCTACGGTACAGGTGCGATTATGGCGGTTCCCGCACACGATACCCGTGACTGGGAGTTTGCAAAGAAGTTTAACCTCCCCATTATCGAGGTTGTTGCAGGCGGTAACGTGCAGGAAGAGGCATTCACCGACACCGAGGTCGGCAAGATGGTAAATTCCGAGTTCTTAAACGGCCTTGAGGTTAGTGAAGCGAAGGCTAAGATTACCGAATGGTTAGACAGTAAAGGTCTTGGTCATCCCAAGGTAAATTACAAACTCCGTGACTGGGTATTCTCACGTCAGAGATATTGGGGTGAGCCGATTCCGCTGGTATATTGCGAGACTTGCGGTTGGGTTCCCGTACCGGAGAGCGAACTTCCCGTATTACTCCCCGACGTTGACTCCTACGAGCCGACAGATAACGGTGAGTCACCCCTTGCCAAGATGGAGGATTGGGTAAACACCACCTGTCCCCATTGCGGTGCACCTGCAAAGCGTGAGACCGACACCATGCCTCAGTGGGCAGGTTCAAGTTGGTACTTCCTCCGCTATACCGATCCCAATTGCGACACAGCACTTGCAAGTAAGGAAGCACTTGATTTCTGGACTCCCGTTGATTGGTACAACGGCGGTATGGAGCATACCACTCTCCACCTGTTATACTCTCGTTTCTGGCACAAGTTCTTATATGATATCGGCGTAGTTCCCACCAAAGAACCCTACGCAAAGCGTACCTCACACGGTATGATTCTCGGTGAGGGCGGCGAGAAGATGTCCAAATCCCGCGGTAACGTCGTTAACCCCAACGATATTGTAAATCAGTACGGTGCGGACACTATGCGTCTTTACATTATGTTCATCGGTGACTTTGAAAAGGCTGCTCCTTGGTCAAGTCAGTCGGTTAAGGGTTGTAAGCGATTCTTAGACCGTGTATGGAACATCGCAGAGGCAGCAGGTGAGGGTGATACCTACACTCCCGCTAACGAATCTGCTATTCACAAGACAATCAAGAAGGTTTCCGAGGATATCGAAAACGTTAAGTTCAACACCGCTATCGCTGCAATGATGGCACTCGTTAACACCTATGCGGAAAACGGTGCAAACAAGGCTGATATCAAGGTGCTTCTTAAGATGCTTTCTCCCTTTGCACCCCATATGTGCGAGGAACTTTGGGAAACTCTCGGCGGTGAAGGCTTTATTTCACTTGCACAATGGCCGGAATATGATGAGGCAAAGACCGTTGATTCATCCGTTGAAATTGCGGTTCAGATTTGCGGTAAGGTTCGTGAGCGTATTAACGTTCCGGTTGATGCTGAGGATTCCGTTGTGGTTGACCTTGCTTGTAAGACCGAAAAGGTAGCACAGGCACTCGGTAGCGGTAAGTTGGTTAAGTCTATCGTTGTTCGCAATAAGTTGGTTAACCTGATTATCAAGTAGGAGAGATTATGGAAATGATATCACAATTACCCGCAATACTTGAGGCAGGAATGATGGTGGCTTTCGGCTTTTCCTGGCCGATGAACGTTATTAAATCCTACAAGGTTCGCACCACAAAGGGCAAGAGCCTTGCGTTTCTTATCCTGATTCTTGTCGGCTATATCGTGGGTATCACCGCCAAGTTCATTAATCCCGAATATATGGCGAATATCGGTAAGTTATGGTACGTTGTTACCATTTACATAATCAATTTTATTATGGTTTTTACCGATTTGATGCTCTATATCCGCAATTATAAGTTGGATAAGAAAAATAACTCTTGACAGAGTGGCGGATATCTTATATAATGGTAATGTTAATTTTTGTAGCAAAGAGTTTTTGCGTTTAATCGTCGGAGGGAGGGATAACAAATGGCAGAAATTCGTGTTAAAGAGAATGAATCTTTAGATAATGCTCTCAAGCGTTTCAAAAGATCCTGTGCGAAAGCCGGCGTTCTCACTGAGCTCCGCAAGAGAGAACACTATGAGTCTCCGAGTGTTAAGCGTCGTAAGAAATCCGAAGCAGCTCGCGCAAAGAAGAAAAAATATTAATAAGAAAAAAGGCGATGTGATAGTATCACATCGCCTTTTTACACCATAAAATAGTAAAAATTTAAATTCAGGAGTGGGAATTATGTTGATTTGTGCACCGTTTTTAGAATATAAAGAGGAGAAAAACCGTTTTGTAAATACCGAGATCGTTTGTGTTGACGTGCTTTGTGATGACTTGATAGAGTGTATTAAAAATGACGGAGAAGAGGCGTTTTTTACAAAGTATACAGGGTATGATCACCTTTTAATCTGCGACGTGGAGTGCCTTGCGGGGAAAATGCAGACACAAAGTGAGATTGCAAAACTTATTTATATGCGTGATGACGCGGGAAAAAGCACCACGTTTTTATCAAGCGTGACCGCAGAGCGTGTGCGGGATGATTTAAAACCTGACCTTTTTAAATTGATCACCAAAGACGGGCTTTTAGATAGGTTTTGATTGTAAAAACAGGGGATGTATGGTAGAATAAAATGGGAAAGTGGAAAACCGTTTTGCGAGGTGGCAAACGAAAAGTGACGGGAGAATTGACAAGGAAACAATCCCTCAGTCAAGTTCGTTGACAGTTCCCTTTACGTCAGGGGTGCCTTTGATGTGCGGCATCTAAATTATGCGGTTTTTATAGTAAGAGTGTCGAATGTTGTTAAAAGGAGAATGTAAATATGTCAAGAACAATATTATATTATCCAACAATTGATATTCCAAACGAAACATGGATAAAAAACACGCTACTTTATTGGGATAAAATTTCTTCTATAGTTCCTTATAAAGGATACGCAATGTCTTACAATGTTTCAAAGTTATGTGAATATAACTGTTACGAATCAATATATCCAGAAGATGTTTTTTCTAAAAATCCGGATGTTTTTTTTGATACTCTTGAACGACGATTGTGGAGTTTGCCTGCCCATGGTGATGGAACTGCGTATATAAATGAAAATAAAATGTTCTATATTCACGGATGGGAATTTATGGAGCAGTATCCTGAAATAAAACGTTTATTTGAAAATGTGCCATGTGTTAATGGGGAATGGAGGAGCATTAGTAAGAAGGCAGCAATGGCATATATGAAAACACTAGCGGAATTTGCTATAGAGGGTAACGATGAGATGATAATCGGGACAGATAAAATGTCTAATGCTGATTACTTGAAAGAAGGGTATGGAAGGAAAATTGAGGAAAATAGCTTGTTTGAATTTGTTTTTAACAAGTATGTTCCGATGCCAGACAAAAATGTGTCGATAGAACAAATATTGGAATTCAAAAGCAAGCATCGTAAAGCATTGATGGATTTTCAAACAGAAATTTATGATTTACAAAGAAACCTTTCTTGTTGTGAAAATAAAATAGATGAAGTTTTGAATGAGTTTAAGAATAGAATCGAGGAAGCTAAAATAATAGCAGAAAAGACCTTGAAAGATTATTCGCTAAAATACTTACAAGGTTCTTTGAAAACCGGATTTAAGTGTCTCATTCCAATAAATGCAAGTGACTTATTAGCGTGTGTTTTGAATGGACTAGATATTTCCAACATTCTTGAGGATATTTTGAATCCACAAAGGTTGATGGTGGGAACTGTAGCAACTGTTGGCATTCATGTTGCAAAAGCAATAGTAAGAGATGTAAAAGAATATAAAAGGATTAGCGGAAGCAACTTGGCTTACATTATGCACGCAGATAGAAACGGAATGTATAGGAAAACCAAATAAGATATGGCGTGATTTGCGGTTCTAACATAAAGCAAAATATCATTAAGAACTCGGCATCTAGTTTATACGGTTTTTATAGTAAGATTGTCGAAATTTGGCGAAGTCAAAAAGCACTCCCATTGAGGTAGTGAAGTGAAATGTCGGTTTGGTAGTGAACTGTTAGAGCCAAACCGTGACCGAGCCGCAACGAGACAGGTGTCGGCGTAGCAACTCGGATGAGGTGGAAAAGAGTAACGATTGCTTTTGAGTCTACACCTCACCACCGCCTACGGCGGAGCCTCTCCTCAAGGAGAAGCCTTTACGTGTTGCAATTAGAAAAGACATGAAAACAAACCCACAAGAGGTAGGATATGAAGATGGAAAAGCGACAGTTACGATGGGCAAAACTTGATAATGCGGCGAAGATTTACCCTGCGGCACGGCGTAAAAATTGGAGCAACGTGTTCCGTCAATCCGCAACTCTTGCCGAGGATGTGGACAAGGACGTGCTGAAAGTTGCTCTTTCCGTCTGCGTAAAACGATTTCCTACCATTGCCGCAAGACTCAGACGTGGTGCTTTTTGGTACTACCTTCAGGAGGTTTCCTCTCCGCCTGAAATTATGGAGGAATACAGTTATCCCCTTACTTTTATGAATAAGAAGGAGATACGGAAATGTGCATTTCGTGTAATCGTATATAAAAATCGTATTGCGGTGGAGTTTTTTCACTCCCTTACCGACGGTGCCGGTGCACTTGTATTTCTGAAGAATTTAATTGCTGAATATTTAGAGCGAAAACACAATATATCTATTCCCTTGGAATGTGGAATAGTTGACAGAGGGCAAAAGGCGGACGATGAGGAGATTGAGGACTGCTTTTTAAAGGTTGCAAGTGCCGTATCGCAACCCCGACGTGACACCGATGCATGGCATATGAGCGGTGAAATTGAGAGTGGGGGATACTTAAACCTTACCTGCTTTAAACTTCCCGTAGGGGAGGTTATTGCCAAAGCACATGAGTATGACACCACACTTACAACCTTTTTAAGTGCGGTTATGATGCGATCTCTCCTTGATTTGCAAAATGAGCAAAATCCGTCTAAAAGAAAGCAAAAACGGATAAAACTTTTAATCCCCGTTAATTTAAGAAAACTCTACAACACACGGACTTTACGCAACTTTGCGATGTTCACCATTCCCGAAATTGATCCGCGATTGGGCGAGTATACCTTTGAGGAAATAATTAAGATTATTTACCACAAGATGGGTGCGGAAGTGACACAAAAACATATGGGCAGCATTATCTCGGCAAACGTAAGAGATGAAAGAAACCCGCTTTTGCGAATTGTACCACTGCCCATTAAAAATATCGTTATGAAGGCGGTTTTTAACGCTGTGGGTGAGCGGAAGTCCTGCTTATCCCTTTCTAATCTCGGTGCGGTGGAGTTGCCCGAAATTATGAAAAAGTACATAACCCGTTTTGATTTCATTCTCGGTGTGCAGGCGGCGGCACCTTATAATTGCGGTGTGGTGTCCTATAAGGACACTTTATACGTGAATTTTATCAGAAATATACGAAATCCCGACCTTGAGCGACATTTTTACCGCGTTTTAAAGGAATTCGGGATTACGGCGACTTTGGAAAGTAACAGAAAGTGAGGTCGGGGTAAATGTATTGCGTAAATTGCGGTGCGAAACTTGAAAATACCGAAAAAATCTGCCCACTTTGCGGCACGAGAACATATCATCCCGATATTACCGTGGATGTTAACAACGCTCAATACCCTGAGGGCAGAGTGCCGAAAATCAAACATCGCTCGAAAACATTAAACGGTGCGATAATAATCCTCTTTTTGATTCCCGTCATTATATCTTTTCTTGCGGATTTCCGCTTAGATGGTGATATCGATTGGTTCGGCTACGTTTTAGGTGCTCTTATTATGGGATATACCGTTTTTGCACTCCCCCTTTGGTTTGAAAAGCCGAATCCCGTAATTTTCCTGCCTTGCGTCTTTGGTGAAATGGCGGGGTATTTGTTATACGTAAACTGCATAACGGGTGGGGACTGGTTCTTAAGTCTTGCACTGCCCGTTACCCTCGGCGTCGGACTGATTGCCGAAGCCGCCCTTACTTTGCTTTATTACTTGAAAAAGGGGAAACTCTACATTTGGGGCGGGGTGTTTATCTTCGCCGGCGGAATTGTTGTACTTGTAGAATTTTTAGTATCAACCACCTTTGGGATTGCTTTTCGCGGATGGTCGCTTTTCCCCCTTGTTGCTTTGATACTACTCGGAGGGCTTTTGATTTATCTTGCAATAAGCAAATCCGCACGTGAGGTTATGGAGAGGAAATTGTTTTTCTAAGGGAGTTGGAGGGAGTTTTATGATTCAGAAATACACATTTTGTGGTATCGGAACAATTGAATTTGACGATGAAATTATGAATTTGCCCATGACTGAATTTTTGGAATGGGCAGACCGCAAATCCGAAGAGATTGGAGTGCGGCGGGGAGAATGCGTTTACAGCGAAGTTTTTGAAATCATATGAGAGCATAAAATTTGACAGACATAATATGTCCGGTTGCATTATGGTGAAATATATGATATAATGGCAAAAATGAGTTTTTTGGCGTATAAAAAAGGGGTAGTATACTTTGAAAGAATCAATGTTTAACGAATATATGATTGCCGACGACGGGGTTAAGTTAGCATTTAACAGTTTCAGTTGTGGCTTGGCAGTCGTTGATGATACTTATGAAAAACTTATAAGCCTTCTTCCTGAGTTAAATCCCGGAAATGTGCCGCCCGAAATAAGAGAGTGTTTTGATGCGGCAGTAGAAGGTCATTTTATATTAGACGATGATTATGACGAATTATTGGAACTAAAGACAAAGAGAAATTTTCAAAAATTTAACAATGAGTCTTTGGGCATTACGATTGCTCCTACTTTGGCATGTAACTTCAAATGCACCTATTGCTATGAAACGAGCAAACCCGGCATTATGGATCCCTCTGTGGCTCAAGCGTTGGTCGCTTTTCTGGAATCACAATCGAGCCATTTGAAAAACTTCGGGGTTTCATGGTATGGAGGTGAGCCATTACTTGCCAAACAGACCATATACGATCTTTCAGAGAAATTTATTGAGATATGCAATGAAAAGCAAATTGAATACAGTGCTTTTATCATATCCAACGGATCACTTTTGGATGATGATACAATAAAAAAACTTATCGAATATAAAGTAGGCGGTATTCAGATCACCATTGACGGACCTCCGGAAATTCACGACAAAAGAAGGGTGAATAAATCCGGCGTTGGCACGTTTGATTTAATAATCGACAATATCAATAAACTGCTACGGACCGAAAAGATAGAGGTTGTTATACGCATTAACGTCGATAAGACAAATAACAACGACGTTGAAGAACTGCTTAGTATTTTATCCCAAAGACTGATAAGTAAAAAAATAAAGATATCTTTTGGTCAGGTAACGGCATATACCGATGCGTGCAGAAGTATAGAATCATCATGCTACAACAATGGTGAATTTGCGATTCAATTATTGAAGTATTATGGATATTTGGGGAAATATGGTTTTGCAGATTATAACGAATTTCCTTATCCGGATACAAAATTAAACTATTGTTGTGCAGAACTGATGAATTCTTTTGTTGTTGACCACGAAGGCTTTTTGTATAAGTGCTGGAATGAAGTTGGAAATACCGAAAATTCGGTCGGAAACATTACCGAAGGTATATATGATGTAACGTCATACAAAAACGGCAGGTGGTTGAACAGAAATCCCATTGACGATGAGAAATGCTCCAACTGTTCACTCTTGCCCGTGTGTATGGGTGGTTGCCCGCATAATGACATGGTGTTGAACAGAAAACACGTATGTGATTTAATCAAATACAACATACGGGATGTTATGTTAACGTATTATAATTTATCTAAGGAGAATGAAAAATGAAATTCGTTGTAAAACCAAACAGAATTGAAGTTATGCAAGTAGGTTGTCATGGTAATTGCAGTAACAATTGCTTTGCTAAATGCAATAGCTTGTTATGCCCGATAAAGTAAGGAGGAAGTACATAATGAAATTTGTTGTAAGACCTGTTAAAATTGAATTTGCGTTTGCAGGAGGTTGCCGCGGCAATTGTAGCGGTAACTGTTTTGCGAAGTGTGGCTCTCTCGGTTTTTAAAAATAAATAGGAGAATGTTATAATGAAGTATATTGTAGAAGCAAAAGCATTGAAAGTAAGCGCAAGTTGTACAAGTTTTTGTCTTATAAAGTGTGACAGAGTGGGCAAGTGTGAAGCAAAACAAAGGTAGGTGTGATGATGAAATACATTATTAAACCTTCTCGCATTAGTTTGAATATGGCGAATTGCTCAAATTGCAATAAAGAATGCATTTTGAGATGTTGGGAGTTTTTCCGATATTGATTGAGGTGGTTTTTTGAGTTTGTTTGATCGGTTTTTAGAAAAATTTATATCTAAAATGGAAGATGCTCCAAAGTATGAAGGTTTTCCTTGTGAAGAAATCAATGAAAATATCAACAAACATATTGGCTGTGCAAAAATAACATCCGCTGTAATGGTGAAATTATATTACAACGACACGATTCCGGAGGTTAAAATCTGTTGTGCCGATCGTGGTAGTACGGGTGACGTGAAAATAAATGCCGACATTGTTGACGAAAAGTTGGAGATAAACATTGAAACGATTAACACAAGATTCAAAGGTTACGTTGAAATTAAGTTGCCGAAATGTGAGAATTTGACAGTAATAACTACTGCTGAAGACGTTTTCATGGAAGGTGTGGATGTTGAAGATATAGTCGTAAACACAACCAGCGGTGACGTATCCGTAGTTAAGGCCAAGTTTAACAAGGCTTGTGTTCAGAGCGACTATGGCGATGTTTCTTTTGATACGGAAAAGGTTAAGTATAAGCTGTGCCTTGAAACCGATAACGGAGAAATTGTCAAGGAAAACGTTAGAAGTTACAGCGACGCAAAGAAGAGTATTACATGCAAGACTAAAAGCGGAGACATTCATATCACATAAATAAAAAAACTCCTCGTCCTTTTCACGATGCAGGAGTTTTTATGTTATTGATTTCAATTGTAAAGCCAAAACGGGTACGAAAGAGGATAGGTTATGAGTGAAAACAAGCACGATATATTTATAAGTTTTTCATTTAAGGATCAGCAGGTGTCAGAGTATGTGAGCAACAGGCTCTTAAACACCTACCACATATCATATTGGATGTGCACACGCGACCTTTTAGGCGGTGAGCATTACAAGGAGCGTATTGTGAATGCCATTGACAATGCGGGTGTTGTGGTTATGATTCAAAGTGAGAACTCTCTTTCCTCATATGAGGTGCCGAAGGAGGTTGCTCTTGCCCTTGAGAGGAAAAAACCGGTAATTCCATTCGTTTTGGACAATGCGGAACTTCAGGGTGACCTTGAATACGACCTTATCGGCATACACCGTGTAGATGCAAGACGCCCTACGTTGGATGAGAGAATTGAAGAACTTGCAACGCAAATTTATGCGGTACTTGCCAAGAAAAGCGAGGCTCCCGATGCGTGGGCGACACGCCTTGCTCGGACGAAACTCCTTTCCACCGCAACCATTATCCCAAAAAAGATTTTCTGCGGCAGAGAAAATGTTCTGGATGAAATCAAAACACGTTTGTCATCGGGCGAACGTGTGATTTTCCTGCACGGTATCGGCGGTATCGGTAAAACTCAGATTGCAAAACAGTACGTCAGGCTCCATTCCGAGGATTATGATACCGTGGTTTTTGCTACCTACAACGGCTCCCTTATGAATATGGTGATTTCCGACTCACCCTTTACTCTGGAGCCTGAAATGAGCAGATTTACAATGTCCGACGGTACGCAGGAGAGTGATTCTGACTTTTTTGCGAGGAAACTTGCCAAAATACAGAAAATATGCGATGAACGCACACTTATTGTCGTCGACAACTTCGACGTGGACGATGACGAGGGTTTAAAGGCACTTTGCGAGGGTAAATATCATTTGCTTATTACCACAAGGTGCGATTATTCAAGATTTTATCCCACGATTAAAATTGATTCCATTGCATCAATGGAGAGTCTTATTGATATTTTTAGGCAAAATTACGGCGGCTATGACGTGGAGGAGGATGATGCGGATCTTCCTGCTCTTATCGAACTTGTAAACCGCCATACATATACGGTTGAACTCCTTGCACAACATATGGAAAACAGCGGTCAGAACGTGGTTGAAATGATTGAGGAACTACAGCGTGTGGGCATTACATCGCTTACCGAAATCGTGCAGGGTGAGGATATGCAAAAGCATACCGCATACGAAAATCTGACCAAGATGTTCAGGCTTTTCTCCCTTGATGATGAGCAGAAGAGGATTCTTATGTACTTATCCTTTATGCCGATAGACGGTATAAACGTGCGTGATTTCAGGAAGTGGGCACATCTTGACTCCACAAAGCCTATCAAGGAACTTGAAAACAGAAGTTGGCTTATTAAAAACACCGAGGGTATTGCACTTCATCCGGTAATAAGGGACGTTGTACGGCACGAAATCCCCGCAAATGTGGAGAATTGCGGCACGTTCCTTGAGGAATTTACCATCGCCATTGATGATAAGAAAATGTGGGGTGCAAGGCAATGTGAAAAGAACAGATATTCCCAGATTTCAAAGAATATTATGGAGAGATTCTCCGAAATCAACCCCGAAACCGAGGATTTCTACTACTTCGCTCAATGCCTTTTCAGTTTTAATTCCGAACGGCAGATATCTATCGAACTTGCCGACCGTCTGTACGAATACAACCTTAAAACCTATGGCGACAATTCATTTAAAACCGCAAGGGCGGCGTTTAAGTGTGGCTGGACAAACACTACCAATATTTATGCGGATGAGGAGTATATCCGTGACGCCGTGAAGTGGCTTAAGATAGCGGATGAAATATTCGCCACGGTTGAACTGACAACCGACGACGAAATTTCAAGACATACCATGACAAAGACAAGCCTTGCCAAGATGCACCTTGCTCTATTTATGAAAAGCGGGGATGAGGAAATGTATAAAAAGGCAAAAGGTTATGCCGAGGACTGCATCCGCCACGCAGAAGAGAGTTTTGCACCCGGCAGTTACCATTATGCGAAGGTCGGCGGCGGTTGTATGCAACTTGCGGAGATTTTGCTTTTGGGTGATGAAAATATGGCAGCACTTTCCGAATGTGAAAAGGCGGAGCGGATTCTCATTGATGTTTTAGGCAAAGAAAATTCCGATATGGGACTTGCATATTTCATAAAAGCCAAGGCATACCGTGCATTGGGAGATGTTGATAAAACCATAATCTTTGCAAAGATGGGTGCTGAGGTGTACGTGGAATATTTCGGTGACGCTCAGGCAAACGTTTTCGCACTCTATCTCCTTGCAGGTGACGGACTACGCTTAAAGGGCGACACGGTTGCCGCAAGGGAATACTACACAAAGGCACTCGCATCAGCGGAACTTATTTTCGCACCCGGTGCACGACAGATAATTGAAATTCAAGAGAAAATCAAGTCTCTGTAAGGGGAGAGATAATGTCGGCATAAACTTACGGATGAGGTGGAGAATAATAACGATTGCCAGAGAGTCTACACCTCATCAGTCACTTCGTGACAGCTTCCCCTCAAGGGGAAGCCTTGAAAAATTTTGTCTCTAATATCATATGAGCATATAAAGATTTCATCAAAAAGATGAAATCAATGAATAGTGAAAAGTGAATAATGAATAGTGAAAAATTAAGGAACAAATGTTTCACATTTGAAATAAAAAGAAAGTCGCAATGCGATTTTTAACCACAATTATTCATCATTCATTATTAATTATTCATTTTATAAGTGGCATCTAGAATATACAGCCTTTATATAAAGATTTCATCAAAAAGATGAAATCAATGAATAGAGAAAAGTGAATAATGAATAGTGAAAAATTAAGGAACAAATGTTTCACATTTGAAATAAAAAGAAAGTCGCAATGCGATTTTCAACCACAATTATTCATCATTCATTATTAATTATTCATTTTATAAGTGGCATCTAGATTATACAGTCTTTACAAGGGGGAGATATTATGTACGGTAAAGAGATTCGTGGGGCGGAACCGAAGAGGGGCGACGTTATCGGTATTAAGCGGCACGGTGTATACAAACACTATGCGGTATACATAGGAAATGACGAGGTAATCCACTATGCCAACCCTGACGGCAAGGGAGACGATATTCTCGGCAGGGACAACACCATTCACCGTGCACCGATGGCAAATTTCCTAAAGGGTAACGAGAAGGATGAGTTTTTCGTTCTGGATTTTCCCACAAAGGAAGAACTTAAAAAGAAGATGATTGCAAAGAAGATGGCAGAAGGAGCAACCGTTTTGCCGTTTTTAGGCATTCTTTTTGCAATCGCAAAAGTTACAAGAGAAGTGGTAAAGATAATTCGTGATATGGATTACAAATTATACTCAGCGGAAGAAACTGTTGAGAGGGCAATGTCACGTCTTAATGAAAAGAAATATAACTTAGCCACCAACAACTGTGAACACTTTGCAATCTGGTGCAAGACGGGTGCTAAAGAGTCCCATCAGGTGGAAAACGTTATGGATTTTATATCAATGACACCGGTGAAGTTTGCGTTACCGTTTGCAAGTAGTTTCACGAGACTTTAAAGGAGCGAGACCTATGGCGGGAATACATTATTTTCAGAGATATCACGGCAAGGAAAACGTGCATACGGCAAACGCTTTCCTTCTTATAAACAGACTTTATCAGTATAAGCCGCAATATTTTTATAAATTCTTGGATGCTTTAGTGGAAGATGAGCAGAGCGGATACGATTTTCGTATTAATATGACTCTGCAGGCGAAGGCGGAGAATAAAAAAGGCTCTACCGTGCCCGATGCAATGATTGTGCAAAACGGGTATCGTTTATGCGTTGAGGCGAAGATTGAGGATTGGTTCTATATAGAACAGATTGAGGGGCATCTTAAGGCGTTTGATGCACTTGATACCAAGTACAAGATATTTTTGTCCCTTTCCAACAAAAACGAATGTGGTATTGCACCGAAGATAAAAAATCTCGTTTCAGAGTTTAATAAAAAGCATGAACTTTCCAATGAAGACCGACTTATATACAGACATTTGAGTTTTGAAATGTTGGTGGAAATAATAGAAAATATTCTGTCTGAGCGGGATTATGAGTTTATTGAGGTTCTGGATGATTATCGTGAATACTGTCAAGAACAGGGGCTTATTGACAATAAGTACCAACTTATGATGGCGTACGCTTCGAGTGCAACCGTTGAGATAAATAAAAAACTAAGGCTTTATTACAGAAAAGCACCCGAAAAACCCAATGCGGATTTTCTTGGCTTATACAGCAATAAAAAAGTAGTTGCAATCGGCAGAATCCACAAAATCGTAAAGGCGAGTATGCCTGCGGATGAGGTGGTTCTCGAAGAGGGTGCACAGGTGACAGATGATGAACTTGAGAGAATCAGGGAAGCGATTGTTGACTCGGCAAACTACGATGATTACAATTTGAGAACGGTGGAACACAATTTTATTTTTGTTGAAGAATTTGTGGACTGTAATTTCGAAAAGACTTCAAAGGGCGGCTTGATGAGCGGTAAGTACTTTGAGTTGGAAAACGATTACGGAATTGAAAAAATCAAGGAAAAAACCGTAGCAGAAATTGCAGAGGAACTGTCACGAAAAACCTGGTGCTAAGGAGTTTTATTATGAAAAAATTAATGGCTTTTATTCTTATAATTGCAAGTGTGCTTTGCTTATCTGCATGTGGAACTGATGAGTCGGAGTTATATGTGGTATACTACGACGGGGCGGCTATCTACCGTGATTTTGACGGAAACACGGCAATTGACAGTGTATACATTACGGGGAAGTCAACCGCTTTGGATGACAACAACCTATTTACCGAAGATAACTCCGCTAATATGAATGACGGTAAGAAGTTCAGTGAGGGTATGGCTGCCGTTGAGGTAGGTCCGGAACATAAGCGTAAGTGGGGATATATCAACATAAAAGGTAAGTTTTTGATTGAACCCATATTTGACGGTGCGGAAAGTTTTTGCGAAGGTTTTGCCGCGGTTAAAATGAATAATAAAATGGGATACATATCGAAAAACGGAGACGTTGTTATAGCACCGCAATATGATTATGCAAAACCCTTTAGCGACGGCCTTGCCGCAGTAAAAGACGGTGACAAGTGGGGGTATATTGATACCACAGGCAAGATGATAATTTCCCCGCAATTTAGTGATGCAGGGGAGTTTGGATGTGGCCTTGCCGCGGTAAAAGACGGTAATAAATGGGGCTATATCGACACTACCGGCAAGGTGGTAATTACTCCGCAATTTAATGAGGCAAAATCCTTTAGCGAAAACCTTGCGGCGGTGAAAGACGGTGACAAGTGGGGCTATATCGACACCACGGGCAAGATGGTAATTAATGCTGAATTCTACGGTGCGGGGAATTTTAGCGAAGGTCTGGCACCTGTAATTTCCTTTGTCGATTGGTGCTATCCAAAAGATGACTTGAATTGGTACGGATACATTGACACCACCGGCAAGATGGTAATTGAGCCGGAATTTACCTATGCGGAAGAGTTTTCAAACGGACGGGCATACGTCAAACGCGATGACTATGACAACCCTGTAACAAAGGGCTACATTAATACAGAGGGTAAGGTCATAAAGTCAAAAACCTATTAAGATGTGATACAAAACCGAGTCTACGGCAATCGACGTATGCTCGGTTTTGTTGTTGTGTGACAAGTAAATTTGTGGTAAAATGAAAATAAGGAGTTGATATTATGAAAAGGACGCTTATTGTTATTGATATGCAGAATGATTTTGTTGATAAGGCACTCGGTACCCGTGAGGCGGTGGCGATACTTCCCGCTGTTCGTGGGAAAATCCGTGAATATGCCGAGAAGGGCGATGAGGTTATCTTCACCCGTGACACTCACGGGGAGGACTATCTTAATACTCCTGAGGGACGTGCTCTTCCCGTGCCTCATTGCATTAAGGGCACTTTCGGTTGGGAAATTTACGAGGGGCTTTACATTGAAAACGCCGAGATTATTGATAAACCTACCTTTGGCTACACGGGCTGGGGGGAGCGAGACTTTGAATGTGTGGAGATAATCGGCCTTTGCACGGATATTTGCGTTGTGTCAAATGCTCTTATCATAAAGGCGACCTTCCCTGATGCTAAAATTACGGTTGATTCAAAATGCTGTGCGGGTGTCACTCCTGAGAGCCACAACGCCGCACTTACCACAATGAAAATGTGCCAGATTGAGGTTTTGTAAAGTTAAAAACCCATGAAACTTGAGGTATTACGGAATGCTTAATGAATTTATTGTGTTAACGTTTATACTGTTTTTTGGTGCGGTGTATTACACCCTTTCAATGTCCGAGTTAAAGTATAAGAAGAAAAACTCGTTTAGTGTGGCTCTTTTAATAAAAGTGTTCATGTTGGTTGCGTCCTTTGCACTCGCTTTTTTTAAGCAGGAGTACATTACCATAGGAAATGTTTTTACATTTGGCGGACGAAGTGCCATTATGACGCTTATAATGATTGAAATTGTCGACGCTTTAGTCGATAGAAAACGTGAAAAATAACGGGGTGGTTTTATGAAGAAAATTGGGAGAATTTTGACTGTTTTGGTGATTATCCTCACTCTTACCGCAACTTTTGCTCTTGCTTTGCGGAACGGGGATCGGACCGATGTGGTTGTGAGCATGACCATCGGGAACCCCATAATGCAGGTTAATGGTAAAAGTGCGGAAATTGACGTGGGCAGAGGTACCGGCCCCGTTATTTCCAGTGGGCGGACTTTAGTTCCCATTCGTGCAATTGTTGAGGCTTTTAACGGAAAAGTCGGTTGGGACAACAACTCCCGTACCGCAACCCTTACCCTTGCGGGGGACACCATTAAACTTACCATCGGCAGTAAAAATGCATATTTAAACGGGACTCGGCACACCCTCGACGTTGTGCCCGTGATTATAAACGGTCGAACAATGCTTCCCATTCGCTTTGTGGCAGAGGGTTTTTGCCTGGGCGTTGCATGGGAGGGAGACACACGCCGTGTAACCGTTGTGCGAAATTATCTTGACCAGAATGAATACGACTACCTTTCAAAAAACGTACCCGCATACAGCGGGAAGGCTTACGTCAACATAAACGGCGGTAAGCCTATGTTCAAGGCATATGAGATAATCCGCGCCTCTTTTGAATATTACTCTAAACTTGACCATTTAGGCCGTTGTGACGTGGTTATGTCCTCGGTATCGCCATCTACTCAGCCGACGGGTGCACGTGGCAGTATAAGTGAGGTCAAGCCTTCCGGTTGGATTAATGCAAAGTATGATTCCGTGCCGGGCGGATACCTTTACAACCGTTGCCACCTTATCGGTTGGCAGTTGACAGGTGAAAATGCGAATAACCGAAACCTGATTACCGGTACACGATATTTGAATATCGACGGTATGGTGGGGTTTGAAAATAAAATCGACGACTATATCGAGCGGACGGGCAACCACGTTATGTACCGTGTAACTCCGTTCTTTAAAGGGAATAATTTAGTTGCAGACGGTGTGCTTTTAGAGGCGTATTCGGTTGAGGATGCAGGGCGTGGGATTTCATTTTGCGTTTACTGCTACAACGTGCAGCCGGGTATTACCATCGACTATGCTACCGGCAAGAGCAGTGGCGGCGGAAGTTCAAGTTCCCAGGTAAGCACTCCGAGTGCTCCGTCAACTCCTGCCACGGGCGGTAATGTTTATCGTACCCCGTCGGGGAAAAAATATCATTTAAGTTCAACTTGCGGCGGTAAAAACTCCTATGAGGTTACACTCCAACAAGCACTTAGTGCGGGGCTTACTCCTTGCTCTAAATGTGCGGCGTAGAAAGTGAGGAAATAATTATGTTTGATGCAAAAAAGGTAAAAGATGAATGTGTGGCGTGGATTCGTGATTTCTTCGAGAAAAACGGGCCCGATTGTAATGCGGTAATCGGCATTTCCGGCGGTAAGGACTCCTCGGTTGCCGCAGCACTTTGCGTTGAGGCACTTGGCGTTGACCGTGTTGTGGGCGTTCTTATGCCAAACGGCGTACAACACGATATTGATGCGGCACGGAAACTCGTCTCCCATCTGGGTATCAAAAATTACGAAATCAACGTGAAAGACGCCATTGACGGCGTGGTTTCCGCGTTCCCCGAAGATCTTGAAATGAGCAATATGTCAAAGGTTAATTTGCCGCCGAGAATTCGTATGGCGACACTTTATGCGGTGTCACAGAGCGTTAACGGACGTGTGTGCAATACCTGTAACCTCTCCGAGGATTGGGTTGGATATTCCACCCGTTACGGCGATTCGGTAGGCGATTTTTCGCCCATGTCTTTCCTCACGGTTACGGAGGTTAAGGAGATTGGACATCTTCTTAGACTTCCTGCCGACCTTGTTGAAAAGACACCCATTGACGGCCTTTGCGGTAAGACTGATGAGGATAATTTAGGCTTTACCTACGCAACACTTGATAAATATATCCGCACAGGTATCTGTGAGGATGAGGAGACACGGGAGATTATCGACAGAAAGCACAAGGCGAATTTGTTTAAACTTGAGTTTATGCCCTGCTTTAAGCCGGAGATTTAGGCGGGGATTGTGAAAAAGCAGCGGGGGATCTTTCGTTGGAAAAACAAGAAGAGCAAATTCAAAAATATGAAACATTGCATGGCATAACACCTGACGAAATGGCTTTTTATCCAAATGGTGAAAGAGTGATTTCGTTAGAGTATTTTTGGGAAATTGATAAAAAACGAGAAACAAGAATTAAAGAACAATGGGAAAAGGACAATAATGATTGAATTTGTTGGCAGCTGAAACACAAATGAAGCAGAGTGTGTTAAAGAAAAAAATTTGTTCCTGACTTGATAAAGGGATATAAGAGTGTAAGAAAAAGCTGAGAAAAAAACCTTCTCCTGATAGGGAGAAGGTTTTAGGAAAAGTTGGCAGAAAAAGTCAAATGAATAACGATAGTTTTCGAAGTATATGCATTGTTACTATATATGGCGGGAATGCTCATCATTTTGAGAAGACTTTCGTTTCTGATTTATCAATCTTTCTTTAAGCGGTTTCCAATGAATAAAGCATAAATCCTTGGGAAAAATTTCTCCGAAATAGCACATGCATAGTTAATAATTACAATTGTAAATACAGCCATAATTATAAATTTGGGAATTTCTAACCACTCGTAGTCCGGAAGACAAAAAGAGAGTATTTTAAGTAACACTATTGCTACATTAAGGTGTGTCGCATAAATAGCAAAAGAACGTCGGTAGATTGCTCTTGGTTTGATTCGTTCAATAAAAATATCAAGAATGTTCCACAGAGAAAAGGCGGCAATGGTATACACGATTGTCTCAATTAAATAATTACTGATATGTAGTTCTTGCGGAACGATGCTTTTTGCAAGGATATATGACGAAAATACCACTAAAGAAATAATTTGTATTGGTTTCGATGATTTTTTAGAAGCATAGTTGAAAAAATGATAGCCAATGATAGCTCCAATCAAATAGAAAACAATTGCCATTGGATAATAAAATAAGTTAGTTGGAAGATATATTCCAACTAAAGACAAAATTGACAAACATGCAACAGATGTTATACCAATGTATTTGTTTTTTATAATTAAAAACAGCAATGGAGAAGCAAAGGAAAATATTATTATGTCGAATATAAACCAAAACGGCATATTGCATTTGTAAAATAAAATACCTTTTAATATACTTTCCAGAGTCAAAGGATATGGAACGTTAGCTTCGGAAAATTTTGAAATAAAGGAGTATGAACCGAAAATTTCCCAAAGCATCCATACTGTATTCCATAGCAAATATGGGATAACCAAAGTGTGGATTCTGGATTTAATTTTTGTCAGATATTTTTTTGGGTTATATCCTTTGAAGAAGGATATCCCGGACAGCATAAAGAACATAGGGACTGCGTATTGTGTAATTGATCGAGAGAAAAAGAAAGAGAATTTATGATTAAATAATGAAATAAAACTGTCATTCAAAACAGTTGGAGCGAAGTACGAATGTATAAACAAAACAAGAATGCTTAATACAAAAGATACATATTCTTTCTTTTTCCAGAAAAGTGTTTCGTTTTGACTTTTGCTATTCAATTGATTCACCTCGAAAATTTTGTTGAGTTTATTATAGTATATAAACTTAGTAAAGTAAACAACAATATTTATTTGCCCCAAAAGTTGGGTGTAACATCATTCATTATTAATTATTAATTATTCATTTTGCATGTGGTATCCAGATTATACAGTCTTTATATAAGGATTGTCGAA